>JBJEQL010000179.1:0-12879 GCA_051881735.1 Oscillospiraceae bacterium | reverse complement strand
CTCCTGAATGAAGAACCAGTTGTCGCGCCAGCAGTCCTTGTAAAGGCTGTCATAGTTGTAACCGCTCTTGAACCACGGCTGCTGATAAACCGCAGGGCCGTAATCATGCGGCGAATACACGAGCTTATTCTGATACTTACCGAGATTTATCGGATAATCCTTTACACCTCTGAGGTTTCCGCCCCACCAGTTATAATAGTAATCAGCAGAGTTGGTTGATGAGAAATTACCGTTTTTCTTAATATCTATCGGATATATTTCAATGCCCTCGACCATTACAAGGACATTGGGATTTTGTTTAAGCACACTCATTGCGGCTTTTTCCGCAATATATTTCCAGTTATCGCTGTCGGTGGAGTTATCCCATTTTGCTCTCGGTGTTTCATTCGGTTTTCCGTGAGGCTCGTTTTCAAGGTCGAATGCAATGATAGTATCGTCGTTCTTATAGCGTTTTGCCATCCATGCAAGCGTATCAAGGTAGTCCTTTTCGCTGATATCACCGTCTGTCCAGAGGTTTTTCATGTGTCCCATGGAATCGGTTTTTGCACAGTGTATATCAATCATTATTTTAAGTCCGTTCGCACGGCACTGTCCGACAACATAATCGAATATCTCCAAGCTGTTCATTCCGACAAGGTAGGAATTTGTTGCCTGATTGAAGTTTGCAGTCGGATAGTTTCCGTTTGACCAGTTCTTTATCAGCTCTGTCGAAATCGGAACACGGAGCAGATTGAAACCGTGGTCTGCGATCTGTGCGATAGATGTATTAAGGTCACACGCCCATAGTCCGTCAAAAGTATTTGTGCCTGTATTATAGCCGAACCAGTTGCATCCGGTCAGCCATACCTCTTTTCCATCCTTATCAACGATCTTGTTTCCCTTGACGGAAAGCCAGTCATCTGTTGTAGGTTTTGGAACATCCTTTGCAGCGACAATCTTCGGATTATTGTTTCCGACTCCGCTGTTATTGTTGTTGCTGCTGTTATTATTTCCGCCGGTTCCTGTTCCCGAAGCGGTCACTGTTCCGCATTTAAGCGTTGCTTTTGAAGGGTCTATCGAACCTGCATTTTTGAGTATCATTCCGAATGTAGCCTCTCCTCCTGCGGAAACGTCGGTATTATAATCAACAGGAGTAACTGTGATCTTACTGCCGCTTATGCTGAAATTACAGTTCCATGACTGGTCAACGCTTACGCCCGAACCGGCCGTTATAGTAACAGTCCAGCCCGAAACATTTCCGGAACCACTATTTTTCACCGAGCCATCGATCTGAACATAATCGCTCGTTCCGTCATTCCAGCCGTTTGCTGTATTAAGCGTAAGTGATATTCCATTTGAATCCGAAGAACTGCCTTCCGATTTTTTTGCCGCAGTTTCAGCCTTTACAGCAGTCGTTGCAGCTTTCTTATCAGTTGCCGAAGTTGTTTTTTCGGTTTTGTCAGACTTAGCCGCTGTCGTGTTCGGTGAAGTCTGCTGTTCCTGTTTGTCCGAATCACCGCTATCATCAGCCGCATCGCTGTCAGATGAGTCATCTCCTGCCGCTGTTGCAGCAGTTACCACAACAGTTGAGGCATTTTCGGCATTATCTCCGTAAGGGTCATAGTCATCGGCAAACGGGTCGTAATCATCACCGAAGAAATCTCCTACCAAGGCAGATGTTTCATCTTCCCGGGAATTTTCGGAAATTGAAGTCTGCGAAGACGTTACCGTTGTACCGTCAGAAGAGTTCTCCTTATTGCCGCAAGAAGCAAGCGTTGAACAGGCAAGCAGCATCGAAACAATAAATGCTATGTATCTTTTCATCTGTTAACCTCTTTTCTCTAATACTAATCTTTAATCAACCTATAGACAAATCCTCGGCTATAATAATTCCACTCTGCGTCAAGCTCCCTTGTAAGGCATCAAGCCTTGCTGCGGTCGCTTTTCTTGATTGGAATTATTCTATCTGTCGGCTTTGTCTATAGAACGATTAAAGATTAGTATAAAAAATTCACACAAAATTAATTCTATATACTATTATACAGTATTTTATATAAAAGTCAAGAAAATTGGTTGACTTTTGTCTGCAAAAGCGGTAAAATATTGAATATAATACGTTTAAATTCGGAGGAACATTATGATAATCACAGTTGTCGGACTCGGACTTATAGGCGGTTCGCTTTGCAAAGCAATAAAAAAACATACAAATCATACCGTATACGGCGTGGATATTGATAAAGAAACCATTGATATGGCTATCTCACAGCACGCTATTGACGCCGAGACCAACGATCTCGGACTTGCGGATATTACTATCGTTTCGCTCTATCCTCTTACAACTATCGACTTTATAAAAGAAAATGCAAAGAATTTCAAAAGGGGCAGCATCATTATAGATACCTGCGGCATAAAAAAAGCAATATGTGACGGTGTTACCGATATTCTCGAAGAAAATGATGTTACATTTATCGGCGTTCATCCAATGGCAGGCCGTGAATTTTCAGGCTTTGAATACTCGCTTGATAATCTTTTCGACAATGCAAGCTTTATCATCACTCCTACCGAAAAGACTCCGCAGCCAAAAGTTAATCTCATCGAAGATTTTGCTTATTCCATACACTTTAAAAAGGTCGTTATGTCTACTCCCGAGGAGCACGATCAGATCATCGCATTCACAAGCCAGCTTGCCCATGTTGTATCCAACGCATATATAAAAAGTCCGACCGGCAGAAAGCAGCTCGGCTTCAGCGCAGGCAGCTTCCAAGACCTTACAAGAGTTGCAAAGCTTAACGAGGATATGTGGACCCCACTTTTCATGCTCAATAAGGAACCGCTTATTTTTGAGATAGATTACATCATCGAACGGCTCAAGGAATACCGTGACTCGCTTGCAAATGAAGATAACGAACGCTTGCATGACCTGCTTCGTGATGGACGCATACTTAAAGAGGAAAGCAAGAAATTATAATTTCATCATAACTATTAAGGAGAAGAACATGGACAGAATATGCAAAGCAACACTTGAAGATAAAGACGAACTTTTAGCACTCTACAGAACAATGCTTTACGGACCTGCCGACTGGAATGAATACTACCCCAACGAAGATACAATTGAATTTGACATTTCCAGAGATGCGCTGTACGTTATGAAAAACAGCAATGATGAAATCATAGCCGCAATTTCCATTGATAAAGATGAAGAAGTTGATGCGCTGACCTGCTGGGATAAAGACCTTGCACCGGGCGCTGAGATCTCAAGACTGTGCGTCCGTCAGGATATGCAGAATCAAGGCATTGCCAAAACAATGATGCGATATGTGTTTGATGTCCTTAGAAAAGAAGGAAAAAAGAGCGTCCATATTTTAGTGAAAACAGGTCACAAAGCCGCACTTGCATCATACGGTAAAATAGGATTTCAAGTCGTTGGAGAATGTAATATGTTCAACAAGGATTTTGTTTGTATGGAAATAAATCTATAAAAGCACTATTTTTAGGATTTGCGAATCAACCGACCGGTCAAGCTGAATTAAGCTTGACCGGTCGGTTGATTCTTATTTATTCTCTTGCAAATGCTATATCCTTTATAACTTCGCCAGCTATTATCAGTCCTGCGGCAGACGGTACAAAGGCACAGCTGCCCGGTGTTTGGCGTTTGCCCGAAACTTCGTCTGTCGGCAGGGGAGTTATCGGCTGCTCTTTTGAATAGACGCATTTCAGGTGCTTTACGCCACGCTTTTTCAGCTCGCAGCGCATTACTCTTGCGAGCGGACAAACTGAGGTTTTATATATATCTGTAACCTCGAATGCTGTCGGGTCAAGCTTGTTTCCTGCGCCCATTGAGCATATTATTTTCGTACCCGAAGCCTGCGCTTTCATGACGAGTTCAATCTTTCCTGTTACCGTATCTATCGCATCTATTACATAGTCATACTCGGAAAAGTCGAATTCGTCTGCGGTTTCGGGAGTGAAAAATGTTCTGTATACTTTAAGCTTTATATCGGGATTTATATCAAGGATTCGTTTTGCTGCGACATCGACTTTGTATTCGCCTACCGTTGAATGGAGTGCGATTATCTGTCGGTTGAGATTTGTAAGTGCAACGGTGTCATTGTCGATAATATCAAGTGCTCCTATTCCCGAACGTGCAAGCGCTTCGACTGCAAAACCGCCGACTCCGCCTACGCCGAAAACAGCTACACGAGCGGCAGTAAGTCTTTTCATTGCTTCTTCGCCGAAAATAAGTTCAGTTCTTGAAAACTGGTTGGTCATTTTTGCTTTCCTTTCTAAAGAAAAGATGTGTTTAATTGAAAGTATTATTCTTCATCATCGGACGGATATTCTTCAAAATCGAGTTCTGTTTCTTCGTTAGTTTCGGTTTCCGCAGTTACCGTTTCGGAAGTATCGTCATTCGGTGTATCTTCGCTTTTGAGAATAACTATCGCTTGGCTGTACATCTGCTCATATCGAGTTTCAAACTTATTGATATTGTAATCGATAATGCCTTTCATCGGGTCGTTGAGTGTGACAAGGTCTGCGTTCATATTGAAGCCTGCAAGCACAAAGCAATGCTCGTTGAGATACCAGTCAAGCTTTTCGCCTGTCGCATTATCATACCAGCTCTCGTAGTATTCAGGTTCTATCATTCCGTCAGTTGCCCAGCATATCACAGGAATGCCCTGTGCAAGGTAATCATAGAGAACATCGGGGTGTGAGCCGGAAATGTTTATAACGTCATATCCGCCGCCGTGATCGTCTAAATAGCTGTTTGCAGCCTTGACGATAGCATTGGAGAAACATCCGTAGCCTCGTGAGAATGGGTCGCCGATAAAGTAGTCGAAGAAACTGTCCTTATACAGCAGATCGTCCTTGTATTGTGCGTTTCCGCCTTTCGGCAGGTAGTTTTTCGCAAGGTCTACCTTGTCAGCGTCAAAGCCCAAATATCTGAGGTAGATAGTCAGAGCTGTGATCTCGCAGCCGACAGGAAGTTCGGGATTCTGCAGCACAGATTCCATGTCGATATAGACCGAATTCTGGTCGTATTCCTTGCGTTGGCGGCTCGTTATGACCGTCCTGCTTGTGACAGTTTCACCGTTTTGATCTGTTTCAAGTGGGACAGTTGTGACTGTTGGTGCATCTGTAACATCTGCAATATCAAAAACGTAAGTTGTTTCTTCGGTTTCCGATCCGCTGTCAATGTCCTCTGTTTCGGTATCGGATATTGACGCAAAGACTTCGGCAGACGGCGTTTCGTCAACGCTTTTCATGTTTCGTACTACCATAATTATAACAGAGGCGATCGCTGCAATAACTACCAAACAAGTTACGGCTATGGCAAACCGTATTATCATTTTATCCAAAGTAAACTCCTCTTTATCAGATGAATCTGAAGCTGTCAAAATTAAAGTCTGTTCCCGGCATGAATACAAAGCTTACAGCGGTTTTGCCTGTGATCTTTTCAATATCAAAGCATTGTGAGCCGTAATCAATGGAGCGCTTGAAGTTAACAAGCTCGGTTTTTTGTACTCCGTTTGCGTTGTAGCGTATCTGGATAGCGTTTATCTCGTTCGGAGTGCTGCCGACTATCTCAACCTTGTCCGCACCGCTTCCGAAATCAAGCTCGCCAAAGTCGATAACAACATTGTTGCCGATATTTATAACCTTGCTTCCGCTTACCTCAAATTCATCACCGTAAATATTCTCATAAGCGGCAGCAGTAATACCGCTGAATGGATTGTTTGCGTCTGTAAATTCAAATCCGCCGAAAATATTGTTGTCGCTGAACACGAAATAAAGGTCAATCGTTCCGCATATTGGTTTTGAGAGCGTGAATTTGCAGGGATAAGGCTTGTCCCAGCCGTTGTTGTGTGGGAACATTATCTTTTCGATAAACTCTCCGCCGTTGTCGGGATCGCCTGCGTAAAGCTCAACAGGAATATCACGGTTGTTGCAGTTTCCGATGTAAAGATTAAGTGCATCCGAGCCGTTTTTGCCGAATTCCACCGAGGAAAATCCGATAGCAGTTCTGCTGCGGATACCGCCGATTGCTCCATGTTCCATAATAGTAACAGGTTCGCTTGAGAATTTGTATGTGCAGGCAAGAACGTTGCTGTATGGGTCGATTGAAGCCTGTCCGAGACCCGTTATCTCAAACGGAAGGTCGGAAATTACCTGCGGATATTTTGAGCCGTTGTTTCCGTATATTCTGAGGGTAAAGTTTCCGTCACCTTTTGCAGTGACGTTAATAGTATTATCTTCACCGACTTCCGCATCTGCAAAGTTTACGGGAACGCTGCTCTCGCTTACAGCCTTGCAGCTTATATCGGAGAAATCTGCGTTTTCGGGGAGAATTCTGTATCTGACCTTGGCGGTCTTTTTTTCTGCATTAAGGCTCGAACCGTCAAGATATTCAGCTTCTATTTTTCGCATAGGAATAAGGTCGCCGTTTACGCTGTCGTCCGTTTTTATCTGCGGTATAAGTTTTTCACAGCATACCTCGGAACATCCCTTTACAGAAACAGTAACCTCGGCACTTTCAAGACCGTTGGAAGAAACTTTTACTTTTATCTCTCCCTCGGTGTTGTCCGATGAAACTATTGCAAGAAGCTTGCCGCTGAAAAGTCGGCGTGTGTCGGTCTTGTACTGTTCATAGTCGGTCGAGTCACCGTTGTCAAGTCCCATAAGACGGCCGCTGCCGCTTACTTCGACTTTAACATAATTTCGTGCATTGGCGGCAAAAGTGCCGTTTTCGTCTGCGGCGGAGATCTCAATGAATACAAGGTCACGTCCGCCCGAAAGTATCTCTGTTCTGTCAGCCGAAAGAACGATCTTTGCAGCGTTTCCGAAGCTGCGCTGAACATCCTCTGCAACTGCGTTTCCGTTTTCGTCATAAGCAACGACTTTAAGCTCTCCCTTTTCGTAAGGAACGCTCCAGCTGAAATGGAGTATATCGCCGTTCTTATGGTCTATCGTTTGTTTGCCAAGCGACTTTCCGTTGAGGAAAAGCTCTGCACGGTCGGCGGTGGAATATGCAATAACGTCAATGATCTGACCATCGTTGAAATCCCAGTAGGGGAGCAGATGAATCATCGGCCTGTCAGACCATACCGACTGATAGAAATAGTATGCGTCCTTGGGGAAGCAAGCTGTATCCATCATACCGAAGAAGCTGTTCTTGCTGCTGTATGGCGTAGGTTCGCCAATGTAGTCAATACCTGTCCATACGAACTGACCTGCGCAGAATTTTCTGTCACGGTCTTCTATCCACGCAGTTTCGGCTGGCTTTCCCCATACAACGCAGCTGTTTCCGAGTGATGAACACTGGTTGTCATCATGCGTGAGCAGAGGCTTTTCTGCAGGGAAGTGATATATTCCTCGGCTGCGTACCTCGGAAGATGTTTCACTTCCGTAGATAACGGTGGTGGGGTATTTTTTATGATGTTCGTCATAGCAGCGCTCTGTATAGTTATATCCCGAATTGACGAGGAATTCGCCGACTTTTTGAGCATTTTCCCATTCGATGTAGTTTGAGCCGATAGTAACTTCGGCGTGTTTGTTCGGGTCAAATTCACGGACATATCCTGCGAGCATTTGGGCAATTTCAAGACCGTGTTCCGAAGCGTGAGTGTCGTATATCTCGTTGCCTATGCTCCACATTATGATGCAGGGGTGATTGCGGTCACGCTTTATCCAGCTTTCAACATCGGCGTGAGCAGTTTCCTTAAAGAAACGAGCGTTGTCGAATTCTGTCTTGGGAAGTTCCCACATATCAAAGCTTTCGCAGTTTACGAGCAGACCTATTCTGTCGCATATTTCAAGCAGCTCTCTTGCAGGCATATTATGCGAAGTGCGTATCGCATTTGCGCCCATTTCCTTCATGCACATAAGTTGACGTTCTATCGCACGGTAGTTCACAGCCGCACCGAGCGCACCCATGTCATGATGCAGACATACGCCTTTCAGCTTCATATATTCTCCGTTGAGGAAGAAACCGTTGTCGGGGTCAAGCTTTATGCTGCGGAAACCGAATGTTGTTTCGTATGTATCAAGGATATTTCCGTTCTTAACAAGGCTTGCACAAAGCGTATATACTTCGGGAGCTTCAAGACTCCAAAGCTTGAACTCGGGAACAGCAAAATCTGCGCTGTCCGATTCGGTGATTTTGTTTCTGCTTGCGTCATAAACGGTATATACAACGCTGTCAAAATCTCCGACAGCTTCCGTATCAACATGAACAGAACCGTTTTCAGCGTTTGCGGTAACATAAAGTCCGTTGTTCACAATGTGTGTTTTATTTGTTCGTGTGAGATAAACGCTGCGGTAGATACCTGCGCCCGAATACCATCTTGAATTCGGTGAAACGTAACATACACGAACCATAACGGTGTTTTCACCGTCATTGAGCAGGTCGGTTATATCAAATGAGAATGAGGAATATCCGTAATGCCACACTCCTGCGATCTTGCCGTTGACATAAACGGTGCTGTCCATATAAACGCCGTCAAAGTCAATGCTGAAAACGCTATCGCCCTTTGTAACTTCAAATTTTTTTCTGTACCAGCCCTCTCCGCTTTTGTAGAGGTTGTTTGTATCATAGATGAGCCAGTCGTGAGGAATTTCAACAGCCTTGAAGCTGTTCGATTTTATTGCTTCGTCATATCCTGCGCCGTTTTCAAGTAAAGCGAATTCCCAGCCGTTGTCAAAATTTGTGGTTCTGTTTATGTTCATAACGTTACCCTTTCAATAATTACATATTTAATATAATTATAATACATTTATGGACTTCATAAATGTATTTTTTGTTAAATATGGACAAGATTAAAAAATATAACCGCTATTGACAAATTTTTACAGTTAAAGAGGTTAAACTAATAAAAAAGGGAGGTTAAAAATTATGCCTGTAAAAATTGAAATTGGTGAAAAAGAGCTTACTGCGCATATTATCGGGGACATAGATCACCACAGCGCATCACAGATAAGAGATGAGATAGACCTTGAAGCTGAGCGCCTTCATCCTGAGATGATAATCCTTGATTTTTCCGATGTAACGTTTATGGACAGCTCGGGTATCGGACTTGTTATGGGAAGATATAAGGCTGCGAAAGCTTACGGTGGGAAAATTACGGTCACGGGCGCTTCTTCGCAGATAAAAAAAGTCATGAAGCTTGCAGGACTTGAACGGCTTGCTTCAATAGAATGAGAAAGGAATGATGATATGTCTGTTGTTAACGAGCTGAAAATATCTTTCCCGTCAAAAAGCTGCAATGAAAGCATTGCAAGAATGTGCATCGCTTCTTTTGTGGCGAGCGCTGACCCAACTGTAAGCGAGCTTGCCGAGATAAAGACTGCAGTTTCCGAGGCGGTCACGAACAGCATCGTTCACGGTTACAGAGGAACTTCGGGAGCAGTAAATATCCACGCAAGACTTTTAGACGGCGGACTTCTTACGATAAAGATATCCGATAAAGGCTGCGGAATTCCCGATGTTGATAAAGCCATGGAGCCGCTTTATACCTCTGCGCCCGAAGAAGAACGGGCAGGTCTTGGCTTTGCGGTAATGGAAAGCTTTACGGACAAGCTTAAAGTTAAAAGCACGGTCGGAAAGGGAACGTCCGTTACATTGCAGCGAAAAATCGGCGTACATACTGAAGACTAAAGCCGAAAGGATAGTATATGAACGGAACCGAAACCGATAAATTCACAGAAGAAAACCTTGGACTTGTGCGCCTTTGCGCAAACCGTTTCCGCGGAAAGGGAATAGAATATGACGACCTTTACAGCACAGGCTGTATCGGACTTATCAAAGCAGTAAACGGCTTCGACAGCGAGCGAGGAGTGAAATTTTCGACCTACGCTGTGCCTGTCATACTCGGTGAGATAAAACGACTTTTCCGTGACGGCGGAACGGTCAAGGTCAGCCGCAGCGTAAAGGAACTTTCGCTGAGAATAACACGCATAAAAGAAGATTTCAGCCGTAAATATGGCAGGGAGCCTTTGATATCCGAGCTTGCCGAGCTTTCGGGCGAGAGTGAGGAAAGTATTGTCGAAGCGATATGTGCCGCACGGCCCGTGCTTTCACTTACAGCGTCCGACGATGAGAATGATGGAAGTCAGGTGGATATCGCCGTTGATGCAGGCGATGAGGAAATGGCGGAAACATTGTCGCTTCATGCAGCGCTGCAGAATCTTCCCGAACAGGATCGTCGGCTGATTTATTACCGTTATTATAAAGACCTTACGCAGACGCAGACTGCGGAAAAGCTGGGTATGACTCAGGTGCAGGTATCAAGGCGTGAAAAAAAGCTGCTTTTGTCACTTCGCAGCTTTCTTGAAGATTAGGAATACGCTGATTATTGCTGTGGCAAAGCGAAGCGTTCGTTTCGCCGTTTTGAAAAATGTACGAATTTCCGTCTTTGAGTACATTTTGAAAAACGGCAGAAACGTATTAATCAGCGTTTCCTTAGTATAATACTAATCCCCGATAAAAGTGTAGACAAAAAATCGGCACAAAATCCATATATTTAAGATTTTGCTTGATTTTTTGTACACTTTTTAATCGGGAATTATTATAAAACGCCGCACAAAGCAACTACATAAGCTTTGTGCGGCGCAGATCATTTTTTTACGGTATAGAGCAGAATTTCTCCGCCTGATATTTTTATGATCATGCCGCTTTCATCTTCGCTGATCTCAAGCTTACAGCATTTTTCGCAGGCGGCAAGCTGTTCTGCACGAACGAATAAGGATTCATCTTCGGAAAGAGTGCGCTTAATAACCTTACCCGAAAATTGTGCAAAGACAGTTCCCGTTCCTGCGACAGCGCAGAGTTCAAAGCGTTTTGTGCCGAATGTTTTTGTGATAAAAGGCGTCAGCTTTGTATCTCCGGTCGATGCAAGGAATGCGTTCCGTTCAATCAGGAGAGAACAGGAGCCGCTGGATTCGACAGGGTAGATCGTGCAGGGTGAATTATCGGGGAGAAGCGTTATCTCGGCATTGTTTACAGACGAGGTATATTTCCTAAGAAAAAGATTATCCTCGGAAAGCTTGTTTTTCAGAGCGTCGATGATATTATCTGCGGTATGTATCTCGCATATACCTGATGAATGCCAGCCTTCGATGCCGTTTTTTGCACAGAGCAGCTCGTTTTTATTCAGAAAAACTGAAAGTACGGGAGAGAATTCTCCCTCAATTTTGTATTCCATAATTTAAACAGTTTTCCAAATGGAAAACGTACTTCCTTTCCGATAATATGCAGCCGTTATATTCTGAGTTTGTTTTATGCTTTTGTATAGGAAATATTGTTTTTTTATTATACAGTCTTTAACTTAAAATGTCAATATAAACAAACCTTTCTTGAACGGATTTTTTGTGTAAATATCCATAATTGCCCGAAAAACATTGATTTTTAAAGAAAAAAGTAGTATTATAATATCATTATAGATCATAAATTTTTGAAAAAGGAAAGGAAAATGATTATGACATACGAACAGATCGTTGCCAAGGCAAAGGAAATCATGGCTGAAAAGTCCGCTAAGGGTTTTAAGGAACATATCGCTGCCGAGATCCATATCACAGGCGAGGGCGAAGGCGCTTACTACATTGAGATCCTTGACGAAAAAATCTACGTTGAACCTTATGAATACTATGACAGAGATTTTATCCTTACCGCTTCGGCTTTAGATCTCCTCGGTATCGTTGAGGGTACGCTTGACGCTGTTAATGCTTACACAACGGGTAAGATCAAGATCGAAGGCAGCATCGACAAGGCTCTCGCATTCCAGAAGTTCTGCAAGTCCGCTTCAAAGCCTGCTGCTAAAACAACAGCTTCAAAGCCTGCTGCAAAACCCGCAGCTGCTGCAAAAAAGGCAAAGAAAAAGTAAGTTAATATACATCGAAAGCAGTTTCGCTGATAAATTCTCCGAAACTGCTTTTCATTGTTTTTATACATAATATTATTAAATTCGACATAAAGATATGATATTATACTAAAAAAGTTTTATTTGATGAAAGGACGATCAAAAATGGCAGACAAAAAAGGCTTTATTCAAGAATTCAAGGAATTTATCAGCAGAGGCAATGTTGTTGATCTTGCAGTCGGCGTTATCGTAGGCGGAGCTTTTACATCAATCGTTAATTCGCTCGTAGGCGATATTTTCACACCGGTCATAGGAATGATACTCGCAGGCGTAAACTTTGAAAACCTTGGGGTAACAATTCCGTGGGGCAATCAGCCGTATATAAATATCGGTGCATTTATTCAGTCGGTCGTATCCTTCTTGCTGACCGCATTCTGTATTTTCCTTATCGTTAAGTTTATAAATGCTTTCAAGAAAAAGGAAGCAGAAAAACCGGCAGAACCGCCTAAGGCTCCGGAGCCCACAAAGGAAGAACTTCTTCTTACAGAGATCCGTGACCTGCTTAAAGAACAGCAGAATAAGGAGTAATTATGGCAGAGAAAAACAAAGCGCTTCTTATTGAAGTTATAGGACAGGACGCTGTCATCGAAGGAATAGATTTTGATTTTGAAGCTTCTACATATCTCAACGTTTTCGGCGGAACAACATTGACCGTAACGGATGCGGAAAGGCTTGCTGCAAATTCGTTTAAGTTCTCAAACTGCGTTGTCACCGCCTGCACGGATGAAAAGATCGTCCGTCAATGCGATGAAAACGTGCTGGCTTCAATACTTATAAATCCCGATGATGACTCTAAGATCATACACGGAAAAGCTCTTGTATACCGCAAAAGAGCAGGGGAAAATATGGGCTATGAGCTTTTTTCGGATGACGAAGTCACCGAACTTATCGACCTTTGCGACAAAATGATCCAGGATTTTATTAAAGAAACAGAAAATTAAGGGGGAGGCATTTAGGGTATTACCGATAAAGGAGTATTTATCGGTAC
>JBJEQL010000178.1:7595-12906 GCA_051881735.1 Oscillospiraceae bacterium | reverse complement strand
CCCACGGCCTCTGCGTCCCGAACGCAGCGCTCTACCAAACTGAGCCACACCTCGAAAATACTGTCTTGAAAATCACAGCATTAATATTATACAACATAATCCTGAAAATGTAAAGTGTTTTTGCAAAATTTTTTTATATTTTTTCGCATGAGCAGACCTTTATCTTGCATGGTCACTCAAAATGTAATTATTTTTTAAAAAATTACTGTTTTGATATTGAAATGTAAGCGCTTACATGGTATACTTATACATGAAGATTTATCAGAAAGGGGTATTTTTTATGAAAAAAGAATTTGACCTTCTTGCTCTTGGCGAACTTCTTTTAAGACTTTCTCCTCCGAACAACGAGAGAATATCCAACGGTGAGGTTTTCTATAAGCAGGTCGGCGGTGCGGAGCTTAATGTGGTTTCGGGTGTTTCTCTTCTCGGCCTTCGCACGGGAATTATATCAAAGCTCCCGAATAACGACCTCGGAACATTTGTAAAAAACAGAATTCGTTTTGTCGGAGTGAGTGACGACTATCTCAGATACGACAATAGTAAAAACTCACGTCTTGGAATATACTACTATGAAAACGGAGCTCACCCCCGAAAGCCGGGAATAGTATATGATCGTTTGAACACATCTGTCAACAGCATCAGCCTCGACGATTTCGACGATGAAATGTATCGCTCTGCAAGATGTTTCCACACGACGGGAATTACGCTGGCACTCAGTGAAGCAACGAGAAATACGGCAATTGAAATGATAAAGCGATTTAAAGAAAACGGCGCAATTATTTCATTTGACGTCAATTTCAGACTCAATCTCTGGAGCGGTGAGGAGGCGAGGGAATGTATCGAAAAAATTCTCCCGTATGTTGATATTTTCTTCTGTTCAGAGGATACTGCGCGGCTCACCTTCGGAAAGACCGGGGATGTCAAAGAGATCATGAAGAGCTTCTGCGAGGACTACCCGATCTCAATTGTGGCTTCAACTCAGAGAATTGTTCATAGTCCGAAGATACACACCTTCGGTTCGGTGATCTATGATGCTGCCAAGTCTGAATTCTACGAAGAAGAGCCGTATCGCAACATCGAAGTCGTTGACAGGATCGGAAGCGGTGACGCTTACATTTCAGGAGTTCTGTATGGTCTTCTTTCAAGCGACAACGACTGCGCAAAAGCCCTTCGCTACGGAAATGCAACAGGCTCCGTAAAAAATACGATCGTGGGAGATCTTCCCTCTTCCGACCTCAAGGAAATTGACAGAATAATCAAGGAACATAACCAGACAGGACCTCAGAGTGAAATGAACAGATAAAAGCATATCATTTTGTTTTCTATAAAAAAATCAAAGGTATCGGGTTTACTGCTCGGTACCCTGATTTTTTATACTAATCTTTAATCGTTCTATAGACAAAGCCGACAGATAGAATAATTCCAATCAAGGAAAACGACCGCAGCAAGGCTTGCCGCCTTGCAAGGGAGTTTGACGCAGAGTGGAATTATTATAGCCGAGGATTTGTCTATAGGTTGATTAAAGATTAGTATTATATAAAAACTCTCCAAAGTCTGAACTGAAATTATCCTGCATTTTGTGGTAATTAAAGTGTAAAATATTGACTTATTCAGCGTTTTAGGATATACTAATATTATACGAATCTTTAAACTCAAAGATTCGTATTATATATGTAAATATTCCGAAAAGTTTTCATTTTTATACAGAAAAGGAGAGTTTATCCATGTCCGATTTTTCAAGACGTTTACCGGTTTATCTGCTTTTAGATGTTTCCGGTTCAATGGCAGGCGACCCTATCGAAGCTGTCCGCCACGGTGTTAAGGCACTTATTTCCGAACTTCGCAGCGATCCGCAGGCACTCGAAACTGCGTATCTTTCCGTTATTACTTTCAATTCTACCGCACGTCAGGTATGTCCGCTGACCGAGCTTATGCTTTTCAGAGAGCCGACTCTTAACGCAGGCGGCCCGACCGCTCTCGGCGCAGCACTCAGACTTCTTACCGACTGCATCAAAACAGAGGTGCGCAAGTCTACCGAAACGCAGAAGGGCGACTGGAAACCACTCGTTTTCATTCTTACCGATGGCGTTCCGACCGATGAATGGCGTGAAGCTGCTGCAATGCTTAAAAGTGCAAAGCCTGCAAACATCATTGCTTGCGCAGCGGGTTCATGTGCAGATACTTCCGTTTTAAAGGAGATAACCGACAGCGTTCTGCTGATGAATAATCTTTCTGCAGGCGACCTTGCACAGTTCTTTGCATGGGTATCAAGCTCTGTAAAGCTTTCAAGCAAGAGCCTTGACTCAAAGCCGGGCGCAGGAATTGAGCTTCCACCGCCGCCACAGGGCTTTGTTATCGTTCCTTAAACGATCGTACCATAAACGGAGGAAAAAATGGAAGAACAGACAAAAAAGCTTTCAGACAGCGATGTGACCGCACATACTGCGTCACTGTGGAAATACGAACCTATCCCAGAAGAGCCCGAAGCTTATCCCGAATACCGCAGTTCATACGATGACGCTAACGGTACCGAGATAATAGCCGCTCGTGTCAGAGGAAAAAAACATAAGCACGAAGGTACAAACTGCGACGACTGGTATGAATTTGATAAGCTCGATGACTGGAGCATTTGCGTTGTTTCGGACGGAGCAGGTTCAAAGAAGCTGTCCCGAATAGGCGCTCGCATTTCAAGCGAAGCTGCCTGCGCTTACATAAAGGAGCAGCTTTCTGCTATTGGACATGACGAAACAGAAAAAGCGCTTGCAATGCCGTTCGATAATGCTGATTTCACAGCTGCTTGTACAAAGCTTGCAGAGATAATGCGTTCAGGCTTTAGTGCGGCCTATTCTGCAGTTGAGGGCGCATATCTTATCCGTATGAACGATGAAAAGATAATGGAAGACCTTGGCAGACCATGTGAAATAAAGGATTTTTCCGCAACGCTGCTTGCTGCCGCTGTTATTCCGCTGGCGAACGGTGAAACGTTTGTTATTTCGGTAACGGTCGGTGACGGCATGGTTGCCTCTGTAAATGCGGAAGGAGATCTTACTTCTGCATTGAAGCTTCTCGGAAACACCGACAAAGGCGGATTTTCGGGTGAAACGGAATTCCTTGATGAAACCAAAACTGCTGAAAAGCTGTATTCAAATACAAAGATAATGCGCGGAAAGGTATCGTCTGTTCTGATGATGACAGACGGAGTTTCGGATGATTACTATCCGAATTCGCCCGAACTGCTTCGTCTTTATCTTGACCTTATGCTCAACGGCGTAATTGATTTTCCAACGACAGAAGTCGTTTCGACAGAAGGCAGCTCGGCAGAAGGCAGAGAAGCTCCGCAGCCCGAAAGCTATCCGTGGGTAAACGACAGCAGCATTGAGGTTTCACTTGCTTATGCAAAGAATATTGCAGAGAAAAACGAGCTTGCCCTTAAACAGCTTTGGGGTGAGCGTTTTGGTGAACTTATACATAAGTCATCGCTTGAAGCATTCGGGATAACGCTTGCCGAAAGCCGCAGCGAACGGCTCAAGGTATGGCTGGACAACTATTCCCAGCGTGGTTCGTTTGATGACCGAACACTTGTTATAATCAGTCCGAAAGGGGTTTCTTAAAAAGTGAACAGGATCGGAGAAGCTATTCTTGCAAGCGGCAGAAAGCTCCCTTATGTTATCACAGATAATCCGCCGCGCGGCGGAATGAAATATACATATTTTGCTCCCGACAAATCGTATGTCGTGCAGTTTTTCAACGACCCGTCAAAGGTTGACGCAAATATGCGCCGCCGTATCGAAGCTATTATAAGCAAATACAACCCGACAATCCCCGAAAGCAAGGGCGGTGCGCTCGGAACGGACGAAAAACGTGCAGCATATTTTGAAAAGCGGTTCTGCTGGCCGACTGATATTGTTGTTTCGCCCGAATTCGGGCTTATTTCGCCGTCCTATCCGTCCGATTTCTTCTTCGGAGAGGGTGCGTCCGACTATCTGGAGCTTAAAGGCAAAGACAAGAAAAGCAACTGGTTCACATCACGCAACCGCCGCTTTTTGAACAAGTCGGAGCTGGGCGATTTCCGTTCCATGCTGCAAATGTCGCTGCTTTTGACACGGTCGATACGCAGACTTCATCAGGCAGGACTGGCTCATTCAGATCTTTCCAACAACAACGTACTTATCGACCCGAGGAGCGGAAACTGCGTTGTAATCGACATAGATTCGCTTGTCGTTCCGGGAATTTTTCCGCCTGAGGTGGCAGGAACAAGAGGATATATCGCCCCCGAAGTGCTTGCGACAATGGATCTGGATAAACACGACCCGAACCGTAAGATCCCCGGCTCGGAAACCGATCTTCACGCCCTTGCGGTGCTTATATATGAGTATCTGCTGCTTCGTCATCCGCTTATCGGACCTAAGATATTTTCTACAGAATCGGCGGAAAAGGACGATTTTCTTGCATTAGGACCGCAAGCACTTTTCATTGAAGATCCGAATGACAGTTCGAACCGTCCCGAAAACCTTGATGTAACGATAAGCGATCTCGGAAGCGACCTTGAAGCGCTGTTTCTTCGTGCGTTCGTGGACGGACTTCACGCCCCCGAACTCCGCCCGACAGCGATGGAATGGGAAAGAGGACTTATCAAAGCGTGGGATATGCTCCACCGCTGCGAAAATCCGAACTGCGAAGAAAAATGGTTCATCGTCCGTGATATAAACGAACCTGTATGTCCATTCTGCGGAACAAGGGTAAAAAGCGATATCGTCCAACTTTCCGTTTATTCGCAGTCGAGGGGCAAAAAAGGACAATGGCGGCCTCATTCAACGCTTATTGCCGAGAATAACACTCCTATTTTCAAGTGGCACACTCATACGGATATTTTCCCCGATGAAAAGGCTGATACAGAGCTTGAAGCGTATGTATGCTCGCATGAAAAGGCATGGTATCTTATCAACAGCCATGCTTCGGGAATGTTGTCACCTATGGGAAGTCCCGTTCCTGCAGGAAAGGCGATAAAGCTTTCGGACGGTACGATGTTCCGTGCCTGCCATGAGGACAACGGTTCACTTATAAAGGTTTCGATAGGGAACCTCTAAAAACCACCCTCACGGCAATTTTTCTACGAATTTGCGCATCTTCTGCGTTAGCAAAACTTGAAATACATCAAGTATTTACTGCGTTTGGCTGCCTTGAAGCTGCACAAAGTCCCAATGAAAACTTGCGGGCAATACAAAGTATTGCTTTGTTTCGGTTTTTAGAGAACCCCAATAGTCAAAGGAATGAAATAATTTATGACATTCAACGGTCTTACTGATAATCA
>JBJEQL010000178.1:0-7495 GCA_051881735.1 Oscillospiraceae bacterium | reverse complement strand
CAATAGTCAAAGGAATGAAATAATTTATGACATTCAACGGTCTTACTGATAATCAGGCTGAAAATCACAGAAAACAATACGGCTCCAACCGAATTAAGGATATTCCGGCGCAGACTGCAGGCAAACGTTTTGCCGAGCGCTTCGGAAGAGTTCCGGTAAAGGTATACATAATATTATTGCTCTGCTGCATCTGCTTCGGGATATTTTTTTCGTTCGGCAGCGGACTTTGGAACATAGTTCCGTGCGTTATCGCCGTTCTTATCGAAGCGGCGGCGGTGTTCGTATGCTGCGTATGGGAAAGCTCACTTCAAAAACGCACAAACAAAAAACGCAGCTATAACGGCGAGAACAAATGCAAGGTCTATCGCTGCGGAAACTCAGTTTCGGAAATATACTCGGGAGATATCGTCAAGGGTGACTATGTTCTTCTTACAGCAGGCGATATCGTTCCTGCCGAGGGCATCGTCCAGACGGGCGATATTACTATCGAAAAAGACGGCAAGACAGACCTTATTCGCAGACATCGCAATGATGAACTTGACGAGGATATCACAGGCGAATACACTCTTGAACGTGGAACACTCATAACTTCGGGTCATGCCGTTCTTAAAGTCACAGAGGTCGGCGGCGAATATACAAAACAATCAGCAATTTCTTCAAAAGGATATACGATCAGTATAATAGTTTGTTCTGTTTTAGCAGCAGCTTTGACGTTTTATGCCGCATACACCGCCGAAAAAAGCGGTGAGGGAATGATGTCGGTACCAATACAAGCTGCGTTTTATTCGGCACTTATTCTTATGGCAGGCGTCGGACTTAAAGATCCGCTCGGATTTTATCTATCCGCAAGCAAGCCCGAAGTTCGCCGCAACGGTGCAGATATCAGAGCTTTTGCACCGAAAAACGATATCCTTTTTATCGACAAGCACTGCTTCGTTACAGACGGAAAGCCCGTTGTAACAGGCTTCACAGACGGAAACGGTTCAACGGTCTCAAAATTCTATGAGATACCCTACCCTCTTGGAACTATCGCAGCAACAGCTGCAGCCGAAAACACTTCTGCGCTTGTGAACAAGGGCAGGATAATCAGTGCCGATCCTTACGAAGCAGCTGAAATGACATTCATGGCAGAGCGGCTCAAAAACACTATTGATCTTGAAATAAACGCAGGACTTGTAAAGGGAACTCTGGCAATTGACGGCTACAAACGCTTCATTCGAGGCAATCCGTCCGAGATAATAAGCAGCTGCGAAAACTGCTTTGACGGTTCGGGCAAGGAAAAGGGTTTTTCTTCTGCGATCGCATTAAAAGCACTTGCGGAAGAGCTTATCTTTCAGGGCAACAAGGTCATTGCTTACGCAGCCGAACTCTGGGACGGACATAAGGCTTTTATCGGCATGATAACGATAAGAGAAAAGTGCCGCAGCAGCGCAGAAAGCGCATACAAAGCACTTTCTGAGCATGGCTGCAGACCTGTTCTGCTCGTTGCAGACAGCGAAGCTTCTCTCCCCGACAGAGCGCTTACAAGTGCAGGTGCGGACGATGAGATAGCGTTTGAAAAGCTTGTTGCAATACTGCCGAACGAGGCAGCGAAAACGCTGAAAAAAATCAAGATCATCACAGGAAAATGTGATAAGGAACAGCTTATCGAAATTGCAAAATTGGCAGGAAAGACGGCAGGAGTTACGGCGGTAGATGTTAAAGATGTACTTGAATGCGAAAACGCTGATACAGTTTATGCTTCATACGAAAGCTGCGCCGCTGCAAAGGATTTTTCGGACTGCGTTGTTTATGACGGACTTGCTTCGGTTGCGGTAAGTATGGAATGTTCGGCAGAGATAAGACGTGCGGCAGCAGGTTACGAGGTGATTCGTGCGGTGATGCTTATCCTTGCCGCTGCAATGATGTACTTCGGTGCGCAGTTCGGTTCATTCGCATTTATCGGGGCTGCGCTGCTTGATATAGTTATAACGGGGCTTGCCGCATTTCTTCTCGGCAGGATATGCAAGAAACGCTGCGCAGAATGCGATAAAACTTCAAAGGAGGTACGTTCGTGAACGGAACAGAGCTTCAGAAGCTGTTGAACTCTCCTGACATGAACGGAGAAGTTCGACTTCCGCAGGGCGAATTTGAGGGTAATTTCACAGTTGGCTCTCCTTGCAAAATATTCGGAAACGGAACAACGCTTTTATCCGATAAGGGAACAGTTCTGACGGTCAATGCTCCCGATGTTGAGATAAACGACCTTCAGATCGAGCTTACAAACCCGAGAACAGGCACAGCTGTATGTTCGGCCTGCAGCGGAACAAGCTTGAACGGAGTCAGCGTCAGCGGAAGAATTATCGGTATTTCAGGCGAAGAGGGATATTTCGGTATCCCCGGCGTTATCACAATAGGAAAAATCCCTGCGGAAGAGCACTGCTGCGTTTGCGTTCGTCTTGAACTTCCGACAGCGGCACGTTTTGTTTCGTATGCAAGCGGAGTAAACATTGTAAATTCGGAGCTTAGCGAGGGTGAAAACACCGTCCGGATAGAAATAGAACCGATGAAAAGCGGAACTGTTCTTTACGGCGAACTTGCGATAGAAACAGCGGTGAGCCGCAGGATTTTTATTTCGGGCGAAGCTGTTATGAACGCTTTTGACTACGAGGACGGAAAGCTTGTTTATGAATCGGAACCTGCGCCAAGCGAGGAAGAAATAGGCGAACCCGGCATTATCTATCCCGAAGAGGAGGAAGAAAGCGCAGAAGAAGTGCTTCTTGCACCTATGCCTTACGAAGATGAAAAGCCGCAGCAGCTGCTTATAATCGAACGCGGTATGCTTGTCAAGGCGGACGCACCTTCGGCACAAATAGAACTTCTCTACGACAACAAGGACTTCCCGATGGAAGTCGATGCTTTTGCATTTATGACAAATTCCGAGGGTACTGTAACGCAGAACGACAGGTTTGTTTTCTTCGGGAACGATCATTCGCTCGGCGGTGGAGTCAAACTGCTCAATGCACCCGATAAAAAGGTTTTCCATATTAACTTTGATGCAATTCCGCAGGACGTTGCAGAGATCGATATTGCGTATTCGATATATAATAACCCTCTCGGGCTCAATTTCAGCGATCTTTCCAATCCTGCGGTGTCGATAAAGCTTTCGGACGGAACAAACTATATCTTCATGCTGCCGAAGCCGCTCGATGTCGGTACAATAGTCGGACTGGAACTTATGCGTGACGGTGACGGTTTCAAGCTTTCGCCGCTCGGCATGATATATCCGAGGGGACTGGAAGACCTTTGCAGAAATTACGGACTTAATATATTAAAGTAGATTTTTCAGCCTGATGACAGTTGCTCTCAGGCTGATTGTTTTAAAACAGGTGAATTATGAATAAAACGATTTTCTGGGACTTTGACGGAACGCTCGTCCATTCCGAGCATCTATGGAGCGGTTCGCTTTACCGCAGTTTGCAGCGCTACACTTCACATAAGGACATCACGCTTGACGAGATAAGACCGCCTATGTCGCACGGCTTTTCGTGGGATTTCTACTATGAGGATATGCACGAAATAATCGGCGAAAAATGGTGGGATTACACCTTTGAGCATATACTCCGTGTATATAAAGCTGTCGGAATTACGGAGAGTGAAGCAAGATCACTCCTTCCGCTGTTCCGAAAAACGCTGCTTGAAGCGGAGAACTATCATATCTACGGTGATGCTGTTCAAACGCTTGAAACGCTGCGCAGCAGAGGATACAGGCATTTTCTGCTTTCGAACAACTATCCCGAGCTTGACGAAACCATGGAGAAGATAGGCCTTGCAAAATATTTTGACGGAATGATAATCTCGGCACAGGTCGGCTTTGACAAACCAAGGCGTGAGATATTTGAAATTGCGCTTGAAAAGGCAGGAAACCCCGAACGCTGTTTTATGGTCGGGGACAATCCGCAAAGCGACATAAAAGGTGCGGCAAACGTTGGAATCCCTGCAATACTTGTACATAACGATAATGCGCAGGGGTTTGATTGCTCGGTTTGTGCCGAGCTATCGGATATTCTTGATGTTGTTTAAAGTTAACATAAGTTACGAACATTATTTGTGCAGGTTTTTACCATAAATCTATTCCTTAAAAAACGTATAGAAGAATGAGGGGTGATAAAGATGACCGACAGCCTTTTTGAAGACTGCATAAACCGGATATGCAGCGGCGATAAGGGCGGATTGCGTAAGATATACGAAGAATACGGAAAATTCATCTACTCGGTGATGCTCTCGGTAACAAAGGAGCAGTACAGCGCCGAAGATCTGACGTCCGATTTTTTCCTTAAGCTTTGGGATAAGCTTGCCGATACGTTCAAGGGCGGCAGAGGGCATAAAAAATGGCTCGCTGCTGCGGCACGGAACATGGCGGTGGACTACATACGAAAAAACAGGCGTGAGATGCTTACTCTTGACGAAGAGTATGACGATGAAACCGTTACACGCTCCGAAACGCTTCAAAGCACAGATGACACGGAAAGCTCGGTTATCGGAAATATCACCGTGAGCGAAGCCCTGAACGGACTTAGCGACTCAGAACGTGAAGTTCTGGAGCTTAAGCTTGTGCAGGGACTGACGTTCAAGGACATCGCCCTTATACTGAAAAAGCCCATGGGAACTGTTGCATGGAAATACCGTGCGGCGGCGGAAAAACTCAGAAAAAATCTTGAAGGAGGTGCTGCTTTATGACGAAAAAAGAAGCGGAAAGGCTCTATAAAGCTTCAAGACAAACAGCAGCGCCCGATATGGATAAGCTCTGGGAAAGAATTGAGGACGGACTGACGGAAAAGAACGTTACAGAGGAACAGCCGACCGCAAAAAGGCATAATATCACCCTTAAAAGATGCCTTGGAGCGGCTGCCGTGTGTGCAGCGGCAGCGATAATTCTTCCGTTTGCGTTCTCGCCGTACTTTGGCAATATGAAAAGCGCTTCGGACACGGCCGTATTCATTCAAAACGATGAAGCCTTTGCAGAAGCTGCCGACGAGTGTGCAGATGAAGAAATTTATGAAGATGAACAGCAAAGCAATGACATGGCGGCGCTTCCTGAATATGTGGGTTCGGCAGAGGGAACGCAGCTTGATTACAGCGCTCTCGACCTTGCAGAAGGTATTGACACGGGACTTCGCGGAAAAGGTTCAGCCGGAGTATTTTTTGACGAGGATTCGGTGCTTACCGAAACAGTATGCTTTGTTGACGGCGTTGTGGAAAATGTTTATGCAGGTGAGGAATGTATTTACTATGAGCTTCGTGCGGTAGAAACCTACGGAAGCATTGGTGCAGATGAAGAGATTTTTACAATTGCAAGCGATTCGGATATCCCGATGCTTTTAAACCGTGAATATCTTGTTCCGCTGAAGCAGACGGAGGACGGATTCCAAACAGCTGTGGAAAGTGTTCCTCAAATAGAAATCACCCTCGACAGAGGAATGGTTTTCTACAACGGTTGGAAGAGTCTTGACGGTGAAACCGCACTTGACATTTCCTGTCCGAAACAGTATCCCGATGATCACTTCTACGACAGAATGAAATTCAGTTACAGCGGCTATATGGAGCTTATAACAAAATGGCAGAAGCTTTCAGAGGAATGACAGCTTGAAGACCACAAAACTCAGAAAGGAATGGCTTTATGAAAACAACATTTAAAAGAAACTTGGCATTTGTATTTTCGGTTATATTTACGGCGGCTGCGTTTTCTGCCTGCGGAAGTTCAAATGAATCGGATACAGCAATAGCAATAATGGATAACGGAGCAAATGCTATACAGAAGAATGGCGGCTACTATACGACAGCTGCAGCTGCCGAAGCGGCAGACGGAGCTATATTTGAAGAAATTGAATTTAACACCGAGGAGTACAACTCTATCACGGAAAACTCCTATAAAAGCACAGCTTCCGACCCTCTTTCAACATTTTCCATTGATGTAGATACAGCTTGTTATACAAATCTTCGCAGAATGATAAACGACAGCTTTGAATACGGCTATGACCTTAATATTCCGCAGGATTATATTCGTATCGAGGAGATACTCAACTATTTCAGCTATGATTATCCCCAGCCGAATGAGGGTGAACCGTTCTCGGTAACGACCGAGATAGCGGATTGTCCTTGGAATGACGAAACCAAGCTTATGCGCATCGGACTTCACTCAAAAGATATTGACCTTTCGGAGCGTCCTGCGATGAATCTCGTTTTCCTTATCGATGTCAGCGGTTCAATGTTCAGCGAAGAAAAGCTTCCGCTTGTACAGAAATCGTTCTCGATGCTTACGGAAAATCTGACCGCAAAGGACAGAGTTTCTATCGTGACCTATGCAGGCACGGACAGCGTTGTTATTGACGGTGCAGACGGAAACGACAAGCAGGCTATCCTTGACGCAATAGATTCGCTTCAAGCAGGAGGTTCGACCGCAGGAGCAGACGGTATCAACACGGCATACAAAATTGCGTCAAAGCATTTTATCGAAGGCGGAAACAACCGCATTATCCTTGCAACGGACGGCGATCTTAATGTCGGAATTTCAAGCGAAAGCGAGCTTACAAAGCTTGTTGAAGAAAAGCGTGAAACGGGAGTTTACCTCTCTGTTTTAGGCTTCGGCACGGGCAATTACAAGGACAACAAAATGGAGGCTCTTGCCGACAACGGAAACGGCAACTATTCCTATATCGACAGCGAACGAGAAGCAAAGCGTGTGCTTGTTGAGGAGATGAGCGGAACGCTTTTCACCGCCGCAAAGGACGTAAAGATCCAGGTCGAGTTCAATCCTGCATATATAAAAGGCTACCGACTTATCGGATATGAAAACAGAGCGCTTGCAAATGAAGATTTTGAGGACGATACAAAGGATTCGGGCGAAATAGGAGCAGGTCACAGCGTTACAGCTCTTTATGAGCTTGTTTTCAACGACAGTTCAATGGAGTTTTCCTCTTCCGAGCTTAAATATCAGGACGAAGCAAAGGGCATTGAGAACGGCGAGTTCCTGACAACTTCTATACGCTACAAGGAGCCTGACGGGAACGAAAGCAAGCTGCTTGTATATCCTGTTACTCAAGAGAATGTTGACAGCGCTGAAATGTCGTCAGATATGAATTTTGCTGCGGCTGCCGCAGAATTCGGTCTTGTTCTACGTGACAGCGAATACAAAGGAACGGCGACATTTGATTCAATTCTTTCGCTGCTCGACAACTACGATTATTCCGATGATGAATACAAGGCAGAATTCAGAGAGCTTGTAAAAAAATCTGAATATCTTATGAAGTAAAAACAGCAGGCGGTTTTTCTGTGAAATGTGAAATAACCGCCTGTTTTTCTTTTATTGCTTTTTCAATTTTATTTCACATTTTTCACACATATATGCTTTACAATAATAACTGTGATCGGGAAACCGATAAAAAGATAAAAGAACAGATAATATTGAAAGGCGGCATTTATATGTACGATTCTGATAACTATACTTATTCAAACG
>JBJEQL010000177.1:0-12918 GCA_051881735.1 Oscillospiraceae bacterium | reverse complement strand
ATTTTCAAGCTTTGAATAAAGGGTCTTGCCGGTGGGATTTTTAGGCAGTGCGTCAATTATTCTGACGGCAAATGCCTGACCGTTTATGCCTGTTTTGCTCTGCAAAAAGTTAATAACTTCCTTTTCGGGAAGCTCCTTAGTGGTGTAGACGATCATTTTCTTGTCGGTTCCCACGCAGGCAAATTCCGCATCAAAAGAAGATCTGAGCAGTCTTTCCGTTTCGTCAAGACCTATTCTGTATCCGAATAGCTTTAAAAAGCGGGTCTTTCTGCCGACTATAAAAATGCAGCCGTCCTCGTCCATATAAGCGAGATCTCCTGTGTGGTAAACGCCGCCTCTTTCGTCACCCTTCAACAGGTCGGCAGGGGATTCGCCGTAGCCCAGAGTAACATTCTTTCCGCTGTAAATTAACTCACCCGGAGCATTCGGCTCGGTAACTTCACAGCCGTTATCATCGGCAATAATGATATTTCCGTTGGCAATAGCCCTGCCGATGCTTCCTGTTTTGGTCATAGCCAGGGACGGGGGAAGGCATGCCATTCTTGATGTGGTCTCGGTGGAGCCGTAGGAGGCAATGAACCGCTTGTTATTTTCCTCTGCATAGGAAGCCAGAGCCTTGAACATATCATCTGTCAGTCTGCCGCCGCCCTGATTTACAAGCCTGAGGTCGGGAAGGTCCATTTTGAAAAATCTCAGCTTGTTAAGTATCTCAAAGCTGTAGGGAACGCCTGTAAAGCTTGTAGCCTTCTGCTCCTTCATCATATTCCAGAAGGGCTTCTGAACAAGGGACGCCTTTGTAAGAAGGAGAGTTCCTCCGCAGAGCAGATTACTTGTTACGGTGGAAAGTCCCTGTGTGAAGTTTATAGGCAGGGATATCATAGCTCTTTCATCATCGGAAAGACCGAAAGACTTGGCAACATTTACGGCAGTGGCATCAAGATTTCCATAAGAATGTCTTACCAGCTTGGGGCTGCCGGTTGAGCCTGAGGTAGCAAGAAGCAGCGACAGATCTTCATAAAGCTCATAGGGCGGAAAGCCTGTTTTAAGAAGAGTGTATGTTCTGCGGCGGGCAGCGGCCTCATAATCAAATTTTCCTGCCAGACGCTCGGGCACCCATAGATAAGCGGGCTTGTACAGCTCAATAAAGTTCATTACAAGATCATGATCGGTATCATGACCCAGCAGAAGGGGAACTATATGATTTTCTACCGAAGCAGCTATGGTCTCCACAGCAGCAGCGGCGTGTTCGCAGAGGATAAAGATAAGACAGCGCCGGGGGATATAATTCATATACTCCCGACAGAAGCTGACCAGTTCGCCATAGGTCGAACTGCCTTCATCGTCTATCATAGCGATCTTGTCCGGCAGAACCTTATCAATATTAAGAAACATAATGACATTACTCCTATTTTATCAAAGTGCAGAGCAGCCGTTAACGCCTATGATTTCTCCCGAGATATACCCGGAGAGGTCTGACCCGAGAAATACACAGGCATCTGCAATATCCTCGGGGGAAGCAAGTCTGCCCATAGCGATATTTTCTATACGTTTGCTCAGCTTTTTCTCGTCAACAAGATGAATAGCATCGGTCTCGGTCAGCCCGGGTGCAATGGAATTGACCCTTATGCCGAAGGGGGCAAGCTCCTTTGCTGCGCTTTTTGTGGCAGAGATAACAGCGCCCTTTGATGCGGAATAGAGAAGCTGACCTGCATTTCCCCGCTGTCCCACGATGGAAGAAATATTTATAATGCTGCCGCTTTTCTTCGGGCGCATAAATTTTGCGGCGATCTGCATAAGCTCAATGACAGCATAAACATTGACAGCGAAAAGCTCTTCCATATCCTTTCGGGTAAAGGTGCCCATAAGCTTGTTGCAGGTAAGTCCCGCATTGTTTACAAGCACATCAAGCCTGCCGGGATCGGACTTTATCCGACTGAAAAGCTCCCTCTGAGCAGCTGTATCGGTAACATCCATATAAACAGGAATTATCCTGCCGCCGCTGCTTTGAGCCATTTCATCAAGAGAGCCTTCTTTTCTTGCCGCAGCAAATACAAGTGCGCCCTCCTCCGCAAATCTCAGTGCTATAGCTTTTCCGATGCCTCTGTTAGCGCCTGTTACAAGGGCGGTCTTTCCGTTAAGAAGTTCGTTTCCCATATATCCACCCCGGAAATTATTTTGCACCCAGACGGGCAGCTATTTCCTTTGCGGCAGCAAAAGAGGTCAGCTCAACGATATCATCGGGTTCAAACATAATATCAAAAGCGCTCTCCATTTCGCTGACAAGGGTAAGCTGCATAACAGAGTCCCAGCTGTCGCAGTTCATAACATTAAGTTCGTCATTGACATCGCCGGGGGCTATGCCGAGGCAGTCTGAAAAGATACTTATAAGCTTATTTTCCATTTTTTCTGTCCTCCAGATATTTTTTATAGATAGGAATAAATTCTTCCTTGATAACTGAATTTGCAATTACATTGCAGTATTTGCCGTTTTTATACAGTCTTTGTCTTAAAACGCCTTCCTCCTTCAAGCCGCATTTGAGAGCAAGCTTTCTTGAAAGCAGGTTATGCTCAAGCACAGTTCCGTAAAGGCAGTTAAGATTCATCTCCATAAATGCATAATTGATAAATCCCATCATAGCGTCATAAACATCATTGGGACGCCTGTCCTGGGGGGCTGCCTTTATTTTCTCATGGAGCTGGGCAGTGCCGTTTTTATAGTCGATATCGGTGAGCATTATCATACCGATAGCGGGGCCGTCGTTTAACTGTATCATAAGCCGCAGGTCTTTCTGCTGGTCATAGTTTTCAAACCATCTGAGCTGTCTGTCCTTGGAAACGGGGAAGGGAGATGCGCCTGTCATTCTCTCGATAGCGGGATCGTTTATCATATCCCACAGCAGGTCCATATCCTCTTTTTCCACAGCCCGCAGGGTAACTGTTCCGGACTTGATTATCATATATTATCCATCCTTTCTGTTAGAAAATACCGTTTAAATTCGGATATCTTTGATACATTGGGTCATATACTCCATTTCCTCGGCTCCGTAACGCTGATCTACGGGGAGCATAACGCAGTTTTCGGCAAGCTCATATTCAAATGATGAGCTGTCTGCCCTGTCACAAACGCATCCCCAGAGCTTGGGGATAAATATCCTTTTTGAAATAAGCTTCTGCCTTAATTCTCCGCCCTTATCCGTCAGCAGAGGGTAACAGAAAAATCCCTTCATCTTCGAGGTGTCAAGGCGGTTTATCCCGTCAAGGAGCCGGGAAAGAATGCCGAAATTACTTTTTCTTGCCTCAAGTACAGCGTCATAGTCAAAAAGGCTGAGCAGATTTTCTGACATGAGCGACATTTTTTTGCAGGCGGGGTCCTCAAGATGCTCCTCATTTTTCCTGAAAGCGTCATAATATGCTTCGGGGGAGCTTTCCGCCCTGCCGAAAAGGAAGGAGGAAAACTCTGTGCTTTCTTCGCGGGGCAGCGCTGTATATGCAGCCGTTTCGCCGCTCATGAAGAGATATGCTCCATCTGCAGCGGGTAGAAACTTTCTTGCAGTATACAGAGTATCTGTATTTTCGCAGGGCGGCTGAAAGAAAGCCTGAGTATTGTCGATAACTATGGTCCCGTAACGGCTTTTCATCTCTTCGATACGGCTGTTATCCAGCATTCCGAAGTAATTTACAATAAGCATGACCTCGCCGCTGCCCGTTTTAATATGGGTATCGGGAAGCAGGTCTTTGCCGATAGGATAAAAGGAAAAGCTTATACCCATACGGTCAAGAAGCATTTCAAAGCAGTCGCATATATACAGCGGCAGATAAACATGCTTATATCCTCGGCTTTCAATAAGAAACCTTAAAGCGCTTCTTGCCGAATTAAAGCGCAGCTCTGTTTTATGGAAATGGCGCAGGGGGATATTTTCAAGCCCTATATATCCGCCGATATGAGGGGACAGCATAATATAATAAACCTCCTTATACTTATACTAATTTTCAATCAACCTATAGACAAATCCTCGGCTGAAATAATCCCATTCGTCGTCAAGCTCCCTTGCAAGGCGGCAAGCCTTGCTGCGGTCGCTTTCCTAGACTGGAATTATTTCATCTGTCGGCTTTGTCTATAGAACGATTAAAGATTAGTATTAGAAGATCAATCATCGGAAGAAGGGGTCACAGCGTCAAAAAGCTTCTGCCAATATAATATTTCCTTGCCTACGGTGAATTTATCCTTCAGTCTTTCGGGCGTGGTCACATCGGGAAGATAAGAAAATTCTTCCCAGCTCATCTTATCAATATCCTCAAGGGGAAAAACATTATAGCCCATTTCCTTGAAAATCTTATAGTGCGCAGAGTTTTCGGGAAGAAATACCTTTTTTCCCATATACAGAAGATAATATATATTTGCCAGGGCAATAGGTCTTTCACAGCCCATAACAGCAATATCCACAGTCGCCAGATATTCGATATAATTTTCGATAGGCATATTTTTTTCAATAATATTGGTGCGCTTGGGGAACATATTTCTTGCAAAGGCTTTGACAGCGTTCAGATAAGCAACACCGCCATACTGTCCTCCTATGCCGAAGGTGCCGTATGAAAGGGGAAGGGTTATATTCATATCCTCACCGATAAACTTTGAAAGAGCCATCAGTATCCAGTAATGGTTATTTACCTGGAGGGAGTTATGACAGACCTGTACATGCAGAGACTCTTCGGGCTTCCGGGCAGCCTTTGCCATAGCTTCTTCCATAAGGTCAACTCTGTTGTCGCCGAAGGGGAGGGGAGTGAAGAAAAAATTAGGCTTTGCCTCGGGAAATTCCTCTCTGTATTTGAATTCATCGCCTTCAAAGGTCAGCCCCACATTCTGCACCGACCTGCGTATCACCTTATTGATATGATTTATAAATCTGCTTTTTGGCTTTTTATCCTCTATCTTGTAATCATAGAGATCTGCGCCCCACTCTATCCAGGTAGCTTTTTTCAGGAATTTTCTGAAAATATAGAAAAACAGCAGATATTTTTTTGATTTGTATATCAGAGAATTAAGTATTATATGGTCGGCTTTTTTGCAGTGATCGTACAGCTTTTTAATTCTGAGAAGCCTTGAAGGGGCGTCCATATATTCAAAATTCTCAAATTCTTCAAATTTCGGGAAATTTTTCAGATTGCTCTTAAAATCCGCCACCAGAAAAACATGATCCTTCATATCGAGATATTCATACATCTGATGAAAAAGATTATAGCTGTTACGTTCATTGAGCATTATGATATGCAGTATCAAACCCCGGTCACATCCTTCTTGACAGCATTTATAAGATCAGTCCACTGAGCGATAAAATTATCATTCTCCATACATTCCTTCAGCCAGCGGCAGTTTATATTTTCCGTCAGCGGCTCGGAAAAGGAGCTTTTATCCGCACTTTGGAACTGAGAAGCATCAAAAACGGTCAATCCCTTGCTTCTGAAATAATCCGTATAAAAATCACCATTTATGAAAACATGCTTTCCCAAGGCAAGAGCATAGAGGACAAATCTCATATTCCAGGATCTGAAATCACTGAAATAAACACAGTCCATATAAGGCAGCATTTTATATTTATTATTGGATTTATGCTTATAAACAAAGCAATAAACCTCTGTGCCCTCAAAGCATACCTGTTCGATAAAAGGGTCCTGACCTTCTTCATAACGCTTTATATCAAAAAGGCTTTCCAGATATTCCTGCCTTTCCTCCATAGAAAGCTGCAGATCGGGAACTATGCACATATTTATGTTTGTATGGTCAAATATAAATTCCCCGTTTTCGGAGCATATCCCTTTAAAAAAGGTTCTGTGGGGAACAAGATCCATTGTAAATATCTTTTTCGTATCAAGCCCTATATCAGCTTCGGAATTTGTAAATTCCCTTTGCATAATGGGATTTATAAAGCATATTCTTTTAAATCTGTCAAACAGCTTCAAAAAATCTGTGTATTTCGACTTTAAGAACTGATATTCCTCTCCGTCGCAGATCATAACGCTTTTTTCTGCAACAGCGCTTTTTTTCATAAATGTCAATGCAAATCTTTTATTTGTGGAAAGCATACCGTGCCAGATAATAATATCGGCTTTTTTCGCCATTCCGGAAACCGTTTTGAAAAAGATCTTCTTTCTCTTATCCTTTGCACCCGGCTCGGGGAGTATCACAGCGTTTTTTAAGCCTAAAAGCTGGGGAGTATATTTTATTACAGCCGACCTTGAGCTTGTTATGCAGAAAACATTATCCTGATGAGATCCCAGCAGCCTCAGCCAGTTTATATATTCATCTGATAATCCTTTGACAGGGATAAGATGCAGTATCATTATTTCAAACTCCTTAAATTTTTCTGATTTTTTCTTTTATCCTGGAAATAATTATTGGAAAAATATATATAAATGCCGATAAAGGTAAGCTCATCTTACGGAATATATAAAGAGCTGATGAAAGATCTCTCTTTTTCAGTGCGGAAAAAAGCAGTTCTGTGCGGTGATAATCAAAGGAAAATCTTCCCTTATAGTTTTTCTTTGCATATTCATACAATGTATCGGTATAATCGGAATCCTCTCTGATGATACTGCTGCTTTTGCTGTAAAGAGTCTGTGTCATATTCTGTCGGTTTTCCTTTTTCGGTATCCTGTATGCGGAAAGGACCGGGGGCAGCCTGTATATCCTGCCTCTGCACAGCCACTGAACGGCTGTGGTCCTGTCGCCTATGGAATGATGAGCTGTAAGAAACAGCTCCTTTTCAAACCCGTCTTCAAGAAAAAAATTTCTTCTCATAAGAGAGCTTGGCTGTCCCGGAAGGAATATACCCCGAAAATCCTTCAGCGACATATCTCTTTTTTTGCATATCCATCTTATATCGGAGGTGTGGGCATATTCACGGTCATTTTCATCCACAATGACCGATTCGGAGGCAACAGCGGAATATTCCTCATGTTCATCAAGGAAATCACACTGCTTCTGAAGCTTATATTCATCAGTCCAGAAGTCATCGCCCTCGCAGGCTGCGATATACTGCCCCCTTGCCCTGCACAGAAGGTCAAAGGAATTTCTTGTGGCACCGAGATTTTCGGGTCTTATAAAAGCAGTGATGATATGGGGATATTTTCGGGCATACTCCCTGATTATCTCAGCCGAATTATCCGAAGAGCCGTCATCTCCTATAAGTATCTCCGTTTCAAAATCCGTCTTCTGGGAAATGACGCTTTCAATGGCGTGAGCAATATATCTTTCGTGATTATAGGAAAGCATGATAACGCTGACCTTAACAGGCTTGTTTTCCATTTTTCGGGTCACTTTCCGAGAATGATATCGCAGATCATATCCACCTCATCAACAGTGAGATCGGAGTACAGCGGGAGAGTGAGAACTCTATCCGCAATGCGTTTTGCAACAGGTGTTTCATTTACGCTGAGATTTTCTCTGCATACGGTAAAATCGGAGGTAAGGGGATAGAAATACTTCCTTGCAAAGATATTATTCTGTGCAAGTCTGTCAGCCACCTCGTCACGATCGAAGGGCTTCTCAAAAACTGCGGGGAAATAAGCATAGTTGCTTTTTATATCCTGCTGAACGGGGCAAAGGGTGATTCCCTCAGCATCTCCCAGCCGCAGGCGGTATCTGTCTGCACAGAGCTTTCTTGCAGAGATATATTCATCTATATGGCGCAGATTGCATATACCCATTGCAGCCTGAAATTCGGTCATTTTTGCATTTGTGCCCACCATTTCGGCATCTTCCTTGCCGTACATACCAAACTGTCTTAAAGCCTTGAGCTCCTTGTCAAAGGAAGAGTCCTTATAAGCAAGACAGCCGCCCTCGATGGTATTGAATACCTTTGTTGCATGAAAGCTGAACATAGACATATCGCCCAGCCCGGCGGCATTTATGCCGTCAACGGTCTCACCGAAGGCATGAGCAGCGTCATAGATGACCTTAAGACCGTACTTGTCGGCTATCCTTTGTATTGCTTTATAGTCGCAGATATTGCCGTAAACATGAACAGGAAGGATAGCAGAGGTTTTTTCTGTAATAAGCGGCTCTATCTTTTCGGGGTCCATAGTGTACCATTTATCTTCAATATCACAGAAAACGGGTGTCAGACCGTTTCTGAGAATTGCCTGAGTAGTGGAAGCGAAGGTAAACGGGGTAGTGATGACTTCGCCGCTGAGTCCCAGTACCTTCAGCGCAAGCTCCAGAGCAAGATGTCCGTTTCCGAACAGCATTACGGAAGGGACGCCGAAATAATCTTCAAGCTGTTCTTCAAGAGTGCAGTGCTTAACGCCCGAATGAGTGAGCCATCTTGTTTCCCACAGCTCCTTTATCTCGTTTGTATATTCTTCAAAAGGAGGCATTGAGGCTCTTGTTACCTGTATAGGTTTCATAATAAGTGATCTTTCCTTTCCGAAAGTGCGGCTCTGCCGCAGTATATTCCGTTCATGAAATTATCTTGCCGCTTTAGCCCTGAATTCTTCCATAAGCCTTGCCTGACCGAGAATAGCCTTATAATTTGCCTCTCTCTGACGGGCATCTGTTATGCAGCTGTAAAAATGGGAAATAGACTTGGAAAAAGTATCATCGGGGGGAAGCTTTATCTCCCGTGTGCCGTCATTATCCGTATAGAAAACAGAAGGCGAAAAGCCTGCGGGAGCAGTAAGTATCCTGTCGGCAAGAAGGGTCTTTTCGGTGCCCCATACCTCAAGGGAGCATTTGTAAGCATTGTCCATACCGAAGGAAACACTGACGGAAAGCCCGCTGCTGTTTTCAATAACGGCAGTACCGAAAATATCGACCTCACAGCCTTCCTTTCCCGAAAGGCAGGCATATTTTACCTCGGCATCGCCGTGGAGCAGAAGGGACGCCAATTTAAGCGTATAGCCGCCGCAGTCCAGAAGCGCACCGCCGCCCAGGGCTTTATTATAACGGAAATCATTCTGACCTCTGAAAGGAAAGCCGAAGCATATCCTCATCTGACGGACATCTCCCATTTTTCTTTCCTTTATCTCATTTCTGATAAAATCAAGCTGAGAATGATATACAAACATATAATTTTCATGAAGAGCAAGTCCTGCCTCCGAAGCTGAACGGACAGCGCTGTCCGCCTGAGAAAATTCCGAAGCAAAGGGCTTTTCCACAAAGCAGTGCTTTCCGCAGCTTACAGCCTCCTTGGTCCATTTGCTGTGAAGAGCGGGGGGCAGGGGAAGATAAAGAGCGTCTATTTCATCGGAAGAAACTATCTCGGAATATGAGGAAAACATTTTTCCCCCGTATTGGTCAATAAATTTCTGTGCCTTTGCTTTTTCGCCTTCTATTACAGCGGGGTCATGGGTGCCCCATTCCTCGGCGGATGAGTGGGCTATCCCGCAGAATTCAAATCTCTTGTCCTGAGAGAGGGCAGGCATAAAGCGTCTGAACGCTATCTCTGACGGGCAGATTATACCTAATCTGACTGGCATAAGCTTTTCTCCTTTTGGTGTATTTTAAGAAATATTGTCAGGAAGGAGCGAAAGCAGGTTCCTGAGCTGGATATTGAGAATATTGTTTATCTGCGTGAGACTGTTTAAGGTCCTGAAATCCATCCAGAAGCAGTCCTCGGGCAGTTCTCCGAAATCGTCGGAGGAACATTCAAGCAGAATATTTCTGTTCTGTTCGTTATAAAAACGGCCGCCCTCCTCTGAAAGCAATCCGTCAAAAACAGTGCCGTTTCTGCCGCACAGCTCCATAAATCTTTGGGATACAGGGTCGGGACAGTCTTTTTTTGTAGGCTCAAGCTGAACTGTAGGCCCCAGCTCGCACACATCAAAGCAGCCCGATTCCTCCTTTATCCTTACAAGAAATCTTATACCGTCGGCTTTCCTGCAAAAGGCAAGACCGAAAACAGCGTCTCCCGCAGCCTTGAAAAGGGGCTGCCGCCACTGTCTTACCTCTCGTCCCTCTATGGAAATATCGCAGTAGACCACCGAAAAATCCGCCTCTGTGTCGCAGACAAAGCTGCCGTCCTGCCAATGCCAGTGTTCAAGCTCTGACAGGGGTATCAGCGTTCTTTCGGTGCTGCTGAACATTTTCTTGTCATTTATTGCGGTATAGACCTCTGTAATATTATTATCCGAGCTGCCAAACAGCATTGAAAGGAAAGGGGAAAGCTGTACGCCGCCCTCATATTCCCAAAACGGGATACATGAAAGCACCGTCCTCGTGTCCATATTAACAAGGTTATCATAGCCCATGAGCGCCTTTATCTGCCCCAGGGTCATCCATCGGAAATTGGGAAGAACATCGATAGCGGAGCCGTCCTCCGCAAAAATGACGGTGTTTCTGTTGCGTTTTCCGAGAAATCTGGAGGACTGCTCCGACTGTATCTGATCCACAAGGCGGTAAAAACGGGAATCATTAACGAAGTATTCCGCATAAGCGGGAGCCTTTCCCCCGTGTTTGCGCTGGAAATTGCTTTTAGTTGCCTGAATGGTGGGGGATATCTGCACCTTGTTTATGTTGCCCGGCTCGATCTTTGCCTGCATAAGGAAGTGAAGAACGCCGTTTATGGGTGCGCATATAATGCCCAGATAGCCGATCTCGTTCTGAAGGAGAACGGGCTGCTCGGATATCTCACCGGCTTCGTTTACAGTCCTCATACCGGAAATGCTGAAAAATGAGTTATTTCTGTTTCTTATCCTGCCGCTCAGGTCATCATAAAACCAGAAATCCTCCTCTTCCATTTCGGCAAAGGATATATCTACCTTTATGGTGTTGTTAAGCTCATTTATCCACTCAAGAAGCTCTTGCGCAGAATTTACTCCCTCAGCGGTCTGCCATGATTCAACACATTTGTTTATAATAGTCCGACGGTCTGCCATCATCTGTTACCATACATCTTTTCATAATAATTCTGATATTCGCCCGAGATGATCTCCTCCCACCAATCTCTGTTGTCCAGATACCAGCGGATAGTTTTCTTTATACCGTCGGCAAATTTGGTTTCGGGGAGCCAGCCCAGCTCGCTGTGTATCTTAGTGGGGTCGATGGCATAGCGCATATCATGACCCTTTCTGTCGGCAACATAGGTTATAAGGCTCTCGGGCTTGCCCAGCTCCTTGCAGATGAGCTTTACAATGTCGATATTCTTCATCTCGTTATGGCCGCCGATATTGTAGACCTCGCCCACTCTGCCATTATGGATTATAAGGTCGATAGCCTTGCAGTGATCCTCAACATAAAGCCAGTCACGGACGTTCTCACCCGTACCGTAAACGGGAAGAGGCTTGTCTGCAAGAGCGTTTGCGATCATGAGAGGAATGAGCTTCTCGGGGAAATGGTAGGGTCCGTAGTTATTTGAACATCTTGAAATGGTCACAGGCAGGCCGTAAGTCCTGTGATATGCCAGAACAAGCAGGTCTGCGGATGCCTTTGAAGATGAATAGGGGCTTGAAGTATGGATAGGCGTTTCCTCGGTAAAGAACAGGTCGGGTCTGTCCAGGGGGAGATCGCCGTAAACCTCATCGGTAGACACCTGATGATATCGCTTTATGCCGTACTTGCGGCAGGCGTCCATCATTACCTGAGTGCCGATGATATTGGTCATGAGAAAAATTCCGGGATCCTCAATAGAGCGGTCAACATGGCTCTCGGCTGCGAAGTTCACAACAATATCGGGCTTTTCCTCCTCAAAGATGCTGTAGATAGCTTCTCTGTCGGTAATATCTGCCTTGCAGAAGCGAAAAGCGGGCTTGTCCATAACGCTTTTGAGGGTAGAAAGATTGCCCGCATAGGTCAGAGCGTCAATACATACTATCCTGTAATCGGGGTGCTTGTCCAGCATATGAAAAATAAAGTTAGAGCCGATAAATCCTGCTCCGCCTGTTACAATAACTGTCATTGTTATGACCATTCCTTTCTGAGCTTTATGATTTGTGCCGCCGTCATGGGGCGGCGATCGGAGCTTAGTCCTGAGACTAAGAAACAAAACTCATATATCCTACTAATAACTGCTCATTTTCAGCTGTGGATATCGGTAATTATACACAAAAAATACACAGCCTACAATATATAATTTTATCATAGATCTGTTATTTTGTCAAGTTCGGGAGAATAATAAACCCGAAGATCAATTTATAAAATTACTGCATACAGACCTATGGGAGCAGCCTGTCATGGCTGCTCCCATAGCTGTTATTATAACTTGTTATACCTGTAAGCTCAGATCAGATACTGTCCGTTTTAATTCTCATAGGGAATTTCATAGGTTACAAAATCTGCAGTGATGTGTTCACTATGTATATATGCCTGAAGAGTTACTGAAACGGTCTTGCCGTAAAAGCTAAATTGCTTTGTGTTTGTGGTAGTATACGAGGTATTCGGAGAAAATACATAACTATAATCTTTTATATACTCCCCGGTAGTCATATCCTTCTCGACTACAACTATATAATATGTTGTTACCCCATCAATAGGATCCCATGTTGCTGTCACTGATCCTTCATCATAATTGAAGCTGACATCTAATTTTGTAAGGCTATCGGGTACAACGCTTACAAGATCGTCTGCTGTATAGCTGCTCCATGCACCGTTTACATATGCCTGAACGAGAATATGGTAGGTAGTGCCTCTTGTAACACCGCTGATAGTATCATCTGTACCTGTTAACTCTCCATGCTTTGTGAAGGTCTTGCCGCCGTCTGTTGAAAATGAAACTGCATATTTAGCAGCACCCTCAACCTCGTCCCAGCTTATAAAAATTGCATCGTAAGCGTATGTTACTATTACATTTTTGGGCTTTGTGTCAGGCATTGTAACATAAGCCTGCTTTGAATATGCAGAGCCCTTGCCTGTCTTGGAATTATAAGCAGTCACCCAGTAATAATAGCTCTTTCCGGGAACAGCTGTGGTATCAACAGTGTAGGTGT
>JBJEQL010000176.1:0-3128 GCA_051881735.1 Oscillospiraceae bacterium | reverse complement strand
TTTCACAATAATTATATATGACATTTGTTGAATTTTACTCTTAATTTACATAACGCTCTTTTCAGATATTTGCTGACTGTTGGCTGAGCAATAACCATAATTCCTGCTGTTTCCTCCTGTTTGTACCCCTCAAAAAAGATATGCTGTACTACTGCTTTTCCTTGTTTTAGAAGGCAGTCGGCTATAATCTCTTTGATAATTCGGGAATTATCTATACATTCGTATTCATCAGCAGCACTCGGTGAACAGCCATTCTTGAACATTCTAAGCATTTCCTCGTCCGAAAGAAATATAAGCCTTGACATTGTATCAGTTATTTCATTACTTTTTCATATAAAATGCACATAAAACATCATACTCAATTTAAGATAAATTTGACTTGAATGGTGATATATGGTATAATATATGCATACAGTTTGATTTTTCAATTCATTAGAATAATGCAGATGCTGACGCCTGCTATTCGATTGTCAATGAAAAGAGACCCCTTTGTCCAGTAATTTTACATTTCCTGCAAGACAAAAAATCACAATGAGTTTTATCAGCGATACGGATTTTCTGGCGGCTGCACATAGAGATCCCGACAGCTATGCAGGTCAGACAGCTCTTGCAATGTTTCGCCATTACAACGAAAACAGCTTTTGTGGGAACGCATTTACACTGACAAATATTCTGGGACGTGATCCTGTCACGATCAGCGAATTTTTGCAAAAGGCTTTGCAGAGCAAATAAGCATTATACACGTTTCCCTAAAATTATATGTTTATCAAAAAAATACTGCCCCCGTTCTGTCAGATATTGGTCTGACTTTCGGGAGGCAGTATTTTGATTTTATAATATGATAGCTTACATTGCTGTTTTGAGGGGGAACTTAAAACTTTGTCATTTCCTGCTTGTGTTCTGCCTTATCCCGAGAACGTCTGAAAGCACCCGAGATCAGATAACCTATGAAAATAAATAACACCATCAATGCAATGTGGTCAGCGTAAAATAATACCGGCGACTCGTTATAATCAAGGAAAACAAATTCCGAGCGCAAAAACATATATGTGAGAAAATGTCGTTTGATAAAAACCGCTGCTCCATACATCGCTGTCAAGGCAGTGATAACGGTCAGTATGTATTTTAACGGATAATGCTCCGACTTCTTTTTTACTATCATTGTGAAAAACTCTCTGTGAAGTCCTAAATGCAGACTCATCAGGGCAAAGCCCCAATAAGAGCCTAAAATATGCAGTCTTCTTGCAAGTGCCATACCGTTTTCGATAGGAAGAAATGCAAAAACGTGACGTGACATTACAATTCCGCTGTACATAAGCATTATCATATCGACCAGAACAAGAAAGTCTGTTATCGTTCGCAGTATCCGCACAGGTGTGTATTTCCCTTTGAATATGCTTTTGCAAAAGCCGAAATTCAGAATATGATGAACGATAAAAAGGACAAACATAGCTGCTCCGACCCATTCGTGCGCTGCTTCTCCCCAAAGCTGATAGCCCATAAGAAAAAGCAGAGCAAGGGTCATAACAATATCTGTTGTAATTTTGATAACCGCTTTAGGCTTCATATTCCGGTTCCTTTCATTCACGGATAATTCCGTTTGCTTTGAGCCATTCATTTACATCATCGGGCATTTCGGAGCCGCCTGAATAATGTATCGAAAGTGCTTCTCCCATTACTGAATCGGGAGTCAGCTTGGCAATAGCGGTAAGGCTTTGTCCGAAACGCCCTCCTCCGTGGGAACAGAACGGAATTATAGTTTTATCCGCAAAATCATATTCCTCCAGGAAAGATGCAATGGGCATTGGAATAGAAGCCCACCAGTTGGGGTAGCCGAGAATTATGGTATCATATTTATCCATATCCTCAATATGTGAGGCAAGCTCCGGACGAGCCTGTTCGTTCTGATCTCTTTGCGCTTCATCGAGAACGGTATTATAATCGTCGGAATAGGGATGTACCAAGGTTATTTCAAAAATATCCGCACCCGTCTGACGCTGAATTTCTTCGGCAATGCCCTTTGTGTTGCCGCCCCACGAAAAATATGCGATAAGCACATTTCCGTTTGCGTTTGTTTCGGTACTGTCATTTTCCGAGGAAACAACACCGCTTGATGCTGCCGCATTAAGCACAAGCCTTATTCCGATATTAAAGCTTTTTTTATCGGGAGCAAGAGCAGCACGATATGCCGAACGTAAATTTTTCGCAAAATCATTCCAGCCGCCGCCGCGATAAACCTTTAATGTACCGTTTTCCGGTCCTGTGGGGTCTGTTTGTTCAGCCGTGTCATATTCGCCGTAATAGTCCCATACCCATTCTCCTACATTTCCATGCATATCATAAAGACCGAAAGCATTGGGTAAAAAGCTGCCCGGTTTAACTGTTGTCTGACGATACTGTCCCGGCAATGTATCAAGATGACTTTGTGAGAAATAATTATCCTCGATCATATACGGATAATGTCCATAATAATTTGCTTCGTCTGCGCTGATGGAGGTTTCCGTGTTAAACGGAGTATCCGTTCCGGCACGGCAGGCATATTCCCACTCCGCTTCGGTAGGCAGGCGGTAGCCGTTTGCACCTCTGTTCCACTGTACAGATGCACCGTCAATGTTATAAACGGGTGTCAGTCCGTCGGCTTTGCTCAGTTCATTGCAGAATCTGACTGCATCAAGCCAGGAAATATTTTCAACGGGAAGATCATCACCCTTGAAGCTGCTCGGCTCTTTACCGGTGATTTTTTTGTACTCGCCTTGGGTAAGCTCAAATTCGCACATATAGAAATCGCTTACCGTAACTGTGTGAAGCGTTTCATCATCACTTCGCCAGGCTTCGCTTTCGGGACTTCCCATCTGAAAGGTTCCGCCCTTAATATATACAAAGTTCTCGGGAATTTCCGTAATTATCTCCTCCGTTTTATTTAGTTCCGCTGTCTGAATGTATTCTTCCAATGAAACCGTATCAGACTCATTATAAAGTTCCTCGGGAATGTCCGTCTGTGTGTTCCGGCAAGCAGTACAGAGCATTAATATGACCGGAAGTAACACTGAGATAAGCTTTTTCATACTGTACGCACCTCAGTTCAAAAGTCCCGTTTCCGAAAGCCACTCCGAAACATCATCTGCGCA
>JBJEQL010000175.1:0-12925 GCA_051881735.1 Oscillospiraceae bacterium | reverse complement strand
ACCCCACAGCAGCCGCAAATCCTCAGCAGGGCTCAATGCTTCTGCTTACATTCGGTATGCCGATATTCGCTATCTGGATCGCTTACAAGTATCCTGCAGCTATCGGTTTCTACTGGGCAGCTTCAGCATTCTTCGCATTCCTTCAGTCGATAATCTTAAACAAGATATATACGCCCGAATATGTTCAAAAGCTTGTTGAGAAAGATAAGCTTAAGAAGAAGAATCAGAAGAAAAAGGGCATGATGGAACGCTATCAGCAGCTTATGCAGGAACAGATGGCAGCCCAGAACGGCGGACGCCCTAACGTTGCAACAACAGCAAGAGTTTCCGATGACGACGAGGGTGAAATTAAGCTCTCCAAATCACAGCAGAAAGAGTATGAACGCAGACTTATCAACGAGGCTCGTAAAAGACAAGCTGAAAAGTACGGCGATGAATACTACGAAGATGATAACGACTAATTAAGCTTTTCCACGGCGGTTGCCGATAATATTTTTCTATTTTACGAGAGGAGCATTTACATGAAACAGGTTTTTACAGCCAAGTCCATAGAGGAAGCTAAGGCTATGGCAGCAGCAGAATTCGGCGCAGAAGAAAGCCAGATCAAATTCAATGTCCTTGAAGAACCGAAAAAAGGTCTTTTCGGAATTATGAAGGGCGAAGCAAAGGTTGAAGCTGAATACGAACCTTCAAAGGCACAGGTCGCAGCAGATTATATCAAGGTTATCCTTGATAATATGGGCATTGATTCCTCACTTAATGTAACTGAAAATGAAGAAGGCGCTGTTATTGAGATCCTTGGCGATACGAGCGGAGCTATCATCGGCAGAAGAGGTGAAACTCTTGACGCTATCCAGTACCTTGCTTCAATGACCGCAAATAAAGGCGATAAGGAATACTACCGCATCAATGTTGATTCATGCGGTTACCGTGAAAAGAGAAAGGCTATCCTTGAAGACCTTGCAGTTAAGATCTCCAAGACTGTTATCAGAACAGGCAGAACCACAACTCTTGAACCGATGAATCCTTATGAAAGACGCATCATTCACTCTGCAGTAGCAAATATTGAGGGTGTTACATCAAAGAGCATTGGCGAAGAGCCTTACAGAAAGGTTTCTATCTCATCCACAAATCCCCGTCCGAGAAGAGATGGCAAGACCGGTTACAAGAAGGGCGGAAAGAGAAACGGTGAGATCACACCTCGTTCACTCGATATGATGAAAACATCCTTTGAAAAGGAATATAAGAAGCCAAAGCCTGAGGATAACCTCATTTCGGGCGACCTTTACGGCAAAATAGACATCTGAGGAAACTGTTGTTAACACGGTTTTCTAAGCTTTACCGCACAATTCACTTTGTGCGGTATTCTATTATTCCAACAAGGAATAATTTTACTCGGAGGATTTTATGGCAAGGTCAAATACGATAGCCGCCATTTCCACACCGAGAGGTGCAGGCGGAATTGCGGTGATAAGAATAAGCGGCGATGACGCTTTTTCAATATGCGACAAGATATTTACGCCTGTTTCGGACAAACTTAAACCGTCCGAAATGAAAGGTTATACCTGCGCTTTCGGCAGGATAGAATATGACGGAGAATTCTATGATGAGTGTGTCCTGACAGTTTTCCACGCTCCACGCTCATACACAGGGGAAAACGTTGCAGAGATATCCTGTCATGGTGGAATTTTTGTCACGGAGAACATTCTGAAGCTTGTTTTTTCTCTCGGCGCAAGACCTGCAGAGGCAGGTGAGTTCACAAAGCGAGCATTTCTGAACGGAAAGATGAACCTTATTGAAGCTGAATCCGTTATGGATATCATTTCTGCAGAGGGTAATGCAAGTCTGCGTTCGGCAGCAGCGCTTAAAAAGGGTGCTCTCTTTGGCAGGATAAGTGGAATATCGTCATCGCTGCTTCATCTTCTTGGAGAGCTTGCCGCTTGGAATGACTATCCCGAAGAAGATATTCCCGAAGTGGACGAGGACGCTATGCTCGGTACGCTGACAAGTGCAAAAGCTTTACTTGAAGATATACTTTCGACATACGATTACGGAAAGATACTTCGCAGCGGAATTGATACTGCGATAATCGGTAAGCCGAATGTTGGAAAAAGCACACTCATGAATCTGTTAAGCGGCTGCGAGCGAAGCATTGTAACAGATATTGCTGGAACGACCCGTGATATTGTTGAAGAATCGGTTCGGTTAGGGGATATCGTCCTTCGTCTGTCCGATACGGCAGGAATTCGTGAAACAGAGGATATTGTCGAGGGCTTCGGCGTGAAAAAGGCGCAGGAAAAGATAGATTCGGCTGATCTTGTACTTGCTGTTTTTGATAATTCTCAGCAGCTTACTCCCGAGGATATCGAGATATGCGACAAATGCAGCGGAAAGAACGCTGTTGCTGTCATAAACAAGACTGATCTTGATACTTCGATAGATGCAGATTATATCCGTTCAAAATTCTCCTCTGTTATTGAGATATCGGCAAAATCAGCGGACGGACTTGACAAGCTGCAGTCTGTGCTGACGGAAATGTTTAAAACGAACAGCATAAACTATGATTCGGGCATTATCGCAAACGAACGTCAGCGTGATTGTGTGAGAAACGCTCTGAACAGTCTTAACGAGAGCATTGAAGCGATAAAATTCGGCTCAACTCTTGACGCTGTGACAATTCTTATAGATGAAAGCGAAAATTATCTTCTTGAACTGACGGGTGAGCGTACAAGCGAAGCCGTTGTGAATGAAGTGTTCTCACATTTCTGTGTTGGAAAATAAAGGAAATTCAAATTTATGAGTTATTATATAGATGATTATGATGTAGCCGTTATCGGAGCAGGCCACGCAGGTGTTGAAGCTGCGCTTGCTTCGGCAAGGCTTGGTGTAAAGACCGTACTTTTTACGATCTCACTCGACAGTATTGCAAATATGCCGTGTAATCCGTCTATCGGCGGAACTGCTAAAGGACATCTTGTCCGTGAAATAGATGCACTCGGCGGCGAAATGGGCAAGGCTGCAGACGAATGCTTTATCCAGAGCCGTATGCTCAACCGAGGAAAAGGCCCTGCCGTTCACAGTCTGCGTGTTCAGGCGGACAGAGTGAAATACCACAATCGAATGAAGAAAACCTGCGAAGCACAGGAAAACCTTGACGTTAAGCAGGCGGAGGTCGCAGAGATACTCACCGAAAACGGAAAGGTCACAGGTATTCGTACACGACTTGGGGCGGAATATTCGGTCAAGGCTGCGATAATCGCAACGGGTACATACCTCGGCGGCGTTATCCATGTCGGAGAGGTATCCTACGAAAGCGGCCCCGATGCTACTCTCCCTGCAAAATTTCTCACCGACAGTCTGCGCAGTCTTGGTATAGAGATACGCCGCTTTAAGACAGGTACTCCTTCTCGTGTTCATAAGCGTTCAATAAACTTTGACGCTCTTGAACGTCAGGACGGTGATGAGGATATCCAGCCTTTCTCCTTTGAAACAAAGCGTGAGGGTCTGGAAAACATCGTTTCCTGCTACATCGCATATACAAATGAAGAAACGCATAACGTTATTCGTGATAACATTGAACGTTCACCTATCTATTCGGGCAGAATTCACGCAATTGGTCCACGTTACTGCCCCTCGATTGAGGATAAGATAATGCGTTTTTCCGAAAAGCCTCGTCATCAGCTTTTCATTGAGCCAATGGGACTTGAAACAGATGAATACTATCTTCAGGGTATGTCGTCATCTCTCCCCGAGGATGTTCAGATAAAGTTCCTGCGTACAATAAAGGGACTGGAAAACGTTGAGATCATGCGTAACGCTTATGCTATTGAGTATGACTGCTGCAATCCGCTTGACCTTAAGCACAGTCTTGAATTCAAAAAGGTAAGTGGACTTTACGGTGCAGGTCAGTTCAATGGTACTTCGGGTTATGAAGAAGCTGCTGCGCAAGGTCTTGTTGCAGGAATCAATGCTGCAAGAGCGATAAAGGGATTTCCACCTATCGAGCTTTCACGTTCTTCCTCTTATATCGGAACGCTTATTGACGACCTTGTTATCAAAGGCTGCTCTGATCCTTACCGTATGATGACTTCACGCAGTGAATATCGACTTCTTCTTCGTCAGGATAATGCAGATGAACGTCTTACTCCACTCGGATATGAGATTGGTCTTATCTCCGATGAACGTTATAATAATTTCCTTGAAAAGCAGGAACTTATCGACCACGAGATTCATCGTATAAAGAGAACTTCAATTCCCCCTACGGACGAACTGAACAAGCTGCTTGAAGAAAAGGGAACGGCGACTGTTTCAACGGGCATACGTCTTTCCGAGCTTATCAAGCGTCCACAGATCTCTTACGACGATTTAGCTCCGTTTGATGTAAATCGTCCCGAACTCCCTTATGAAGTAAGAGAACAGGTCGGACTTAAAATAGAGTATGAGGGTTATATTGCAAGGCAACTTTTGGACGTTGAGCATATCCAAAAGCTTGAAAGTAAGCTGCTCCCGACTGATTTTGATTATAACAATATTAAAGGATTGAGCCTTGAAGCGACCGAGAAGCTTAACCGTATCCAACCTGCAAATATCGGACAGGCAAGCAGAATTTCGGGTGTTTCTCCTGCCGATGTTAGCGTTCTAATTATTTGGCTTTCGGGTCAGCGTAAGTCGGAAAATTAAAATGTTCCACGTGGAACAATTTTGTGAGATTATCATGTTGAATTTTGAATAAAGGGGGGTATAGCCTTGATATTACCGTATAATGAAACAGAGAAAATGTTCAGAGAATTTGGTTTGAGCATTAGTGAAGAAATGTACAAGCAGTTTGACTGCTATGCTGAAAAACTTGTAGAATGGAATGAAAAGATAAATCTTACGGCGATAACCGATGCGCAAGGAATTACAGAAAAACATTTTCTGGATAGTCTTGCTGCATTCAGAATTGATGTGATCCCACAAAATGCAAGTGTTATCGACGTTGGAACTGGCGCAGGCTTTCCCGGGATTCCGATGAAAATATACAGAAATGACCTTAATGTGACATTACTTGACAGCCTAAATAAGCGTGTGAAGTTCCTTTCGGAGATTTCAGACAGTCTTTCGCTTGGCATGAACTGTATTCATTCAAGAGCGGAGGATGGTGCAAAGAAAACTGAATTTCGTGAAAAGTTTGATATTGCGACTGCCAGAGCTGTTGCACCGCTGCCTGTTTTATGCGAATATTGCCTGCCTTATGTCAAGGTAGGAGGAAGTTTTGTTGCTCTCAAAGGTCCAAACGAAAATGCAAAGGATTCTTTTACAGCATATCGAACTCTTGGGGCAGAGATCGATGAAATAGCAGAATATCAGCTTCCGTGTGGAGATAAACGTCAAATCATTATATACAAAAAAGTAAAAGAAACTCCTGCAAAATATCCGAGAAATCCTTCGCAAATTGATAAAAAACCTTTGTAAAGTGAACCTTTAACAGCCGATAGTTATATTTTTGACTATCGGCTGAAATTTTTATTAATTACTGGTAAAAATATCCATTTCGACATATTATATTAATAATTCATGCTATAATTGGGGCAGAAGTTAAAAGAGGAGGAATAGCAATGAATTTCCCATTTATAGCAAAAGAAAAAGTTGTTAATAAGGTCATTGAAGTACCAATAGAAAAGCTAAAAGCTAATCCGTATCAGCCGAGGACAGTTTTTGGCGACGATATAAGTGAACTTGCAGAAAGTATTAAACAGAATGGTCTGCTTCAGCCACTTACGGTTAAAGAAGATGAGGATAGCTATGTTATAATTGCAGGTGAGCGCAGATTACGGGCATTAAAAACGCTTGGTCGAACGACTGCACCGTGCATTGTAATGGACGTTACAGATAGAAATTCGGCTGTGCTTGCACTTGTAGAGAACATTCAGCGTAAAGATCTACATTTTTTTGATGAAGCAGAAGCTTTGTCAAAACTGCTCGATTTTTACGGAATGACGCAGGAGGATGCAGCTATACGTCTTGGAAAAACGCAGTCTACTGTTGCAAATAAGCTTCGTCTACTTAAGCTTCCGGAAACTGTACGGAATAAAATTCGTGCTTGTGGACTAACAGAACGTCACGCGAGAGCGTTGATTAAACTATCAAGTGAAAGTCTACAACTTGAAGCAGTTGAGAATATTGTTGCAAGGCGATATAATGTTGAACAGACAGAACGACTCGTTACTGCAATGATCGATAGAGAAAATGAACGTGAAAGCATACGTCGCAGGAGTGGGGCGTTTAAGGATATCCGTCTTTTTGTCAATACGATAAATAAAGCTGTTGAGATGATGAAAGCAGCAGGTATTAATGCTGATTCACAGAAAATAAAGGAAAATGGATATATAGAGTATATTGTAAGGATCCCGACAGAACATTAAACTACATAATCATTTTATGCGGCTTGGTTGAATTTCCAAGCCGTTTTTTGACGGATTGTTCCACATGGAACAATTTACAATGAAAATATGGTTGCAGGAAATGTTCCACGTGGAACAATAAAATGATGAATAACAAAGCAACGTTAAAAAATAATGCAGAAATTGAAATAATTCACAAAAAAAGTTGAAACTATTGATATATATCAGAGAGTGTGCTATAATTTTATTAAAGAAAGCCGTTAAAACGGCAAAAAATACGACAAAAAGAGGAGATAACACAGAATGGCTCGTATTATTGCAGTCGCAAATCAAAAGGGCGGCGTTGGAAAATCAACATCGGTTGTAAATCTGGCTGCCTGTCTCGGAAAAAAAGGAAAAAAGGTACTTTGCGTTGATATAGACGCACAGGGAAACACAACGAGCGGCTTCGGAATTAACAAGAGAAACGCAGAAATAACGGTTTATGATGTGCTGCTCGGACAACGAAGGATAGGCGAAGCTGTTATCAAAACGGAGTTCAAAAATGTATCTGTGGTTTCGTCAACTTCGCAGCTTGCAGGTGCGGATGTTGAACTCGTTGATTTGGAAAATCGTTCAAACAGGTTAAAGATGCAGCTGTTAACAATAAAAAGTGAATATGATTACATTTTTATCGACTGCCCACCGTCGCTTTCGTTGCTGACAATAAATGCACTTTGCGCTTGCGATACTGTACTTGTGCCGCTGCAATGCGAATTCTACTCGCTGGAGGGACTTTCACAGCTTGTTGAATCTATACGTCTTGTGAAAAAACGTTACAATCCGAATATTGACATTGAGGGGATTCTCTTCACAATGTTTGATGGAAGATTGAATCTTACACAGCAGGTCGTTCGTGAGGTAAAGAAACATTTTTCAGACAAGGTCTTCAACACGGTCATTCCGAGAAATGTCAGAATTTCCGAAGCACCGAGTTTTGGAAAACCTGTAATATACTTTGACGGTTCGTCAAGGGGAGCGGAAGCTTACGAATTGCTTGCATCAGAAATGCTCTCACGTCACAAGGCAGAGGATAAAGCAAAAAAAGCGTTAGTAGGAGGCACAAATGGCTAAAAAATCGGGACTTGGAAAGGGCTTGGATGCTCTATTTGAAGATAATAATAATGAAAGTGCCGGAGGTGTACTGACACTTAGAATATCGGAGGTTGAGCCGAATAAAAACCAGCCGCGTCAAAATTTTGATGAAGAATCAATTGCAAACCTTGCAGAGAGTATTCGTGAAAATGGTTTGATACAGCCTATCGTAGTTCGTAAATCGGCTATGGGATATCAGATCATCGCAGGTGAACGTCGTTGGAGAGCTTGCAGAATGCTCGGTATGAACGAGATAACAGCTGTTGTAAAAGAATATGATGATGAACAGGTTGCAAAGGCAGCGCTTATTGAGAATATTCAGCGTGAAAATCTTAATCCGATCGAAGAAGCTGCGGCATACAAAGATCTTATGGAAAAATACGACATGACACAGGAGCAGCTTTCAAAAGTTATCGGTAAATCACGTTCAAGTATTGCAAACTCGGTCAGAATGCTTGAGATGCCTGAGTCGATCCAGCAGCTTCTTATTTCAGGAAAACTTTCGATAGGACAGGCTAAAGCTATTGCTTCGGCTAAGGACGAGGAAACAATGGAGATGATCGCTCGTCAGGCATCGGATGGAAAGCTTACGGTAAGAGGAATAGAGAAGCTTATCGCAAAGTTTGAAGAAGATGAAGCGGAAACATCAGCAGAGCAGTTTGAAGTTCCTGACGAAAACAGCAGAAAGGTCAGAAACTACTGTACCGAAATGGAGATAGCTCTCAGAGAGCGCCTTGGCAGAAAGATCAAGATCACTCCTTCGGCGGATGGAAACGGCGGAAAGATCGTAATTGATTATCTTGGAATGGATGATCTGACTTCCATAGCACAGAAACTTACATCGGATACTGAGGATGAAAACGAGGAATAATTGCGTCAAGTACATAATATTTGTATGTATGATATAATAATAGAATAAAAGCGGCTGCCAATCAAAAATCGGAGCCGCTTTTGAATTATGAACATATCTGTAAAGTAATTATACTTTACACAGCAGTCAAGATGAGTTGTGATTTATTATTGAATGGACACTAATATATGGCGTGATCTGGTTGGACAGGAGAAGAATTGCAGAGAGATTTGGAATGAGCATAAGAAAAGTAAAAATATCGGCAAGCTGCCATACTATATCAACATTGATCGAGGCACCGAAGAAAACAGCAGCAACATAGAAAAATTTGTATAGAGTGAGGGACTTAACGTTGAGTCGTTTCTCAAGAAAAGAGCAGCATCGCTCACCATAAAAAAACCAGCCGATAACGCTTGCAAATGCAAAAACGGAGTTTGAAGCGGCGAGGAAAAATGCACCGAATTCAGAAAAGAAACAGCTCAATTCAGATGAAGAAATACAGGTAAAACAAGAAAAAAACGGGAGAGAAAAAGGCAGCTTTTCAAAGCCGATCCTGAATGCTGCGATGACAGTATCAGCGCCGAAAACAGATAATTTGTCTGCTCCGGTACAGAGGATAACAAGAGCGGTCAACGTGCACAAAAGTACAGTATCAATAAAAACTTCAAGTGCTGCCCAGCAGCCCATAACAGTAGGGTTTTTACAATCGGATGAGGTGTGTGCAAATGTGGATGTGCCCATTCCTGCTTCGTTAGAAAACAACCCTCTACGCACTCCGATAGAGATAGTTTTTGACAGAGTACAACCTAAAACTCCGCCCGAAATTTGCTTTAACCCAAAGGCTGAAGTGAAAATATCTGTTAATACATTAGAAATATTATTGTTATAAATTAGGAGAATGATAACAGAGCCTGCAATATAAAAACAGGCAGCAAAAGGGACAAGTTTTTCTGTGATTTTAGCGATAGTTGTCCGTGAGTGAAAGACAGCAAAGGCCGTTAAAAGTGCAAAAATTACTCCGCATAAATAGGTCGGAAAATTAAAATTATCAAGTGAGGCTGCTGCAGAATTTACCTGAGTAATGTTGCCGATGACAAAAGAAGCGGCTATGCAAACAACAGAAAAAATGATCGAAATTCGATTTGAACCAAAAGCTGAATCAATATATAGAAGAGGACCGGCCGAGTCGGATTCTTTAGAACGGTTCTTATATACTGTTGCAAGGATATTTTCCGTAAAGGCAAAAGACATTACAAGAAATGCCGAAACGATCATCCAGAAAACGGCACCTGCACCACCGATCGAAATGGCTGCAGCGACACCGATTATGTTTCCTGTTCCCATTGAGGCGGCGAGTGCAGTTGTCAAAGTTTGAAAGTTTGTAAGTGAATGGGAATTCACCTGATTGTCGACTTTTTTGGAAAATAATGTATATTTAAGAAGCTTGATAGGATGCGCTATATAGAAGATCTTGCATCGAAATGAGAGAAATACAGCGGCACATAGGACAAGTATTAAAGAAAAATCTCCCCACAACAAACTGTTGATTTCTGTTAGAATACTACAAAACGTATTATACAATATGACCCCACGCTCCCTATTTAGAACAAAGCTATTACAAAAAAATCAGAAAGAGGTTTTCAAAACCATCAGAATATGATATAATAATAGTATGAAAATAAGTTTGATAATATGAGGATAAAATCGTAGAATAAGGCAACAAAATGAGGGCAAAAGATAAATGAAAAAATACTATGCGGATAGAAACAGTTTAAATATACTTAGAGTGCTGACACTAATATTACTGATAGTAATTGGAATAGCACTAAAATACGCGCTGTATATCCTTGAAAAACAGTATCCGGACTATTTTGCGATAGAAGGAAACACGGTGGCCGAATTGATAATATGGTCGCTTATGATATTGTTTGCAGCAATATACATTGTGTATATTTTGATTATATTGCCCTTATGGTATAATAACGCACGGTATTATGTCACAGATAAAGACATAATAGCTCGAACCGGGGTGCTTGTGAAAAACGTACAGTATATGAAGCTTTCGGCTGTTCAGTACACGACAAAGATATCTGCTCCGCTGGGGAGGAGAAGTGGGTTCAATTTTATCATCTTCAACGGTTATGGCGGACGGTTGATATTCACATTTTTGTCACAAAAAGACTCGGAGGAGATAGTAAAAATTGTACGACAAAATATTGTAAAAAGAGAAGCAGAGATGAAAGGTGCACCTTTCGGAAAGAGGGAAAAGAAATGAAAAGGCAGCATCCGATCGCGATACTGAGATACGTTTCCAAAAATTTCTGGCTGCTCCTGATACCTTTGCTGAGAGGTTTGCTTGCACTTAGATTTGATTTTTACAACTGGCTGTCGGGAGCATATCTTGATGTTCTTGTTGTACTGGTCATTTTTGGCGCAGCGTTTTTTCGCTGGTGGAATATAAATTTTTGTATAGGGAAAAAATGGTTATATTTACGCAGCGGACTATTTGTGCGTGAAAATTTGAAGATACCGTACACTTCAATAACAGCTGTTTCGATAGAAAAGTCGTTTGTTTTGCGTCCGTTCAGGGCGGTCAGAATTCTTCTGGACACGGACAGCAGCTCAACAGCAAACAAGCGTGAAGATCCTGATGTAAAACTGGTTGTAAAGAAAAAAGATATTGATAAATTGTTAACTCTGCTTGAGGCAGAAAACGAAGAAAAAAAGGTTTGCTATAAGTCGAACAGAAGGAGAATGCTGTTTTTTTCGCTGGCATTCTCATCGGCGCTTTCAGGACTTATCTATTTCGCAACGTTTCTTATTCAAGGTGGACGTCTTGTAGGAAATGAGCTTGAAGAAAGATTTCTCGGAGCGGTTAATAATGTGACAATGGTAGCAGAAAAAGTCATCTATGGAATTACACCGGTTACGGTCGGAGTGATCATAATTTTGGGAGCCGGTTGGCTTTACTCGTTCATTTCAAACTACCTGCGGCATATTAATTTTGAACTTGAAAAAAGTAAAAACGGCATACGGATCAAGAGTGGCTTTTTTACACGCTGGCTGTATTTCATAAACGCAGATAAAGTCAATTTTGCAGACTTGCGGCAGAATATGCTTATGAAGATCTGCAGGGTAATGTCGGTGAATGTGAGCTGTTCGGGGTATGGAAAAAAGAAAAACGAAATACCTGTTTTTGTGCCGGTAACAAGCAAAAAGAATGTTGCGGAGGTAATGGAAAAGTTCCTTCCGGAGTTTTCATCGGGCGAGGGTGAGCGTTATGACGTTAAGCTAAACTATATCATGAAGTTTCTCGGACCGCCGACGGTGCTTATCTTTGCGATAATACTTGTATTTTCGGCTGCGGTGTTTATCTTCCCCGAATGGTATAGCGTTTTGCTGTTCGCAGCAGCGATGGGGGAGATAGTTGCGGTTCATCTGCTGATAGTAAACCTTGCAGCGTTTTTATCGAATGGTGTGGAGATATGCAAAGGAAGCATTGTCGTTCGTTACTGCAAGGCGTTCGGCTTCCACAATGTTATTGTTCCGCTTGACAAAATCTCGGAGATACGCATAAGTCAGAACTTTCTGCAGAAGCTGAACGGTTCGTGCAATTTTATACTTTATACGCGTGGAGAACGTGCAACACGGCACAGGATAAGAGGTTTGCAGCTTTGCGATGCGGAAAAAGCGGCGGAGCTGCTTGGATACAGCACCAATTAAGGAGCATTGATATGAAAGACAAAAAAAACAAAGAGCTTAGCGCTGTAAAACTTGAACAGAACTATTTCCGAAAGGCTTTTAACAATGCGGTTATATGCATTTTGATCGTTTTGGCATGCTTTGCTGTGATGTCCTTTTTGGTAAACAAAAAGAATGGTATATGCAGGTATGAATTAAATCTGTTTGGATTTTCAAAAACAATGCCGGTCATTGTGGAAGACTCTTTTTCGTCGGAGTCGGGTGGCATAGAATTTGCCGTGGACAGCTGTTCGATCGACTGCGAAAACAATATGCTTTATATGAACATAAGGGGACGAAATCTTACTGATGAGGTTTGGTGTGCGGACGGAAGAACTTTTGCAGTTGCGGTTCAGAGGGTGAAAGATTCGTTTTCCAGAGAATACTATTACAATGTATCGGGTGATTGGGAATCAGCTGAAGCTGAAAGTGGAAATGCGTTTTTCTTTAGGCTGGGATTTCAGATAGACAATGTAAAAGAATCCTTTGAAAACGGTGATATTTTTTCGCTTGTTGCTTTCAGAGGAGCTGATCATCCTACTTCTGTTATCGTACTGAATGAAATGTTGACTGAATAAACAGCGGATTTATGTACATAATGATTAACGATGGCTTATAAATTCAGCTTTGCGTTGTAAAAAACGACAAAATGCAGTTTTTTTTAAAATTTTTTCGCAAAGTTATTGACACTTCGCCTTTTTAGTGATATAATGATTAAGTCGCACGGAGAGAATGACAAAAAGCTGATTAAGCTTTGCGGCGAATGGCGGCATGGCTCAGTTGGCTAGAGCAACCGGTTCATACCCGGTAGGTCGTA
>JBJEQL010000174.1:0-13002 GCA_051881735.1 Oscillospiraceae bacterium | reverse complement strand
TTTGACTAAGAAAAGTACCTGAAAAAGTTCAACGAATACGGAAAGCTCGTTGAGATAAACGAAAGCACCATTCTTTGGAAGAATACCCGTGAGAATTACCGTGAGATCATACGGATATGCAAAAAATATGAGATCCCCGTCGTTATAAACACCGACGCACATTTCTGCACGATAGTCGGTGATGTCGGGGAGTCGCTTGCGCTTGCCGAAGAAATCGGTCTGCCCGAAAAACTTGTGGTCAATGCCGACTGGGACCGACTTTACGACTATATACAGAGCAGGCACGGTAAGATTTTCGGCTGAATTATTAATTTGAGGTTAATTGTTATGACAGACAAACTGAAAATGCTTGTCAATGAAGCGGATAATTTAGGCTGCAAAGTTGTTTTGGAGCCGTTTCTCCGTGATTATACTACATTTCGTATAGGCGGCAAGGCTGCTGCGCTTTTTGAGCTTGATTCGGTTCAGAAATGCGAGCGGCTTATTCCGTTTGCTGAGGAAAACGGAGTTCCGTATTTTATTTTAGGCAAGGGTTCAAATATTCTTGCCGATGATAACCCAACGAGTTTGGTCATATTCCGCATGAACGGCGGTGAGCCGGAGCTTATCGGAGAAAATATGATACGCTGTTTCGCAGGAGTTCCGCTTGTGCGGCTTTGCAGCTTTGCGCTTGAAAACGGACTTGGCGGAATGGAGTTTGCTTATGGCATTCCGGGAAGTGTCGGAGGTGCGGTATATATGAACGCAGGCGCTTATGGCGGCGAGATAAAGGACGTTCTGTCCTCGGTCAAGGCTCTTGACAAGGACGGAAACGTTCATGAATATTTTGCCGAAGAGCTGGAAATGTCCTATCGCAGAAGCCGCTTTACACACAGCGGTGAAATAGTGCTTTCAGCTGATTTCAAGCTTGAAAAGGCTGATAAGGACTGCATAAAGGCGAGAATGAGCGAGCTTATGGAAAAGCGCCGTTCAAAGCAGCCGCTTGAATTTCCGAGTGCAGGAAGTACCTTTAAACGTCCTCAGGGTGCATTTGCGGCGCAGCTTATCGAAGAATGCGGCTTAAAGGGATTTGCTGTCGGCGGAGCACAGGTTAGTGAAAAGCACAGCGGCTTTGTTATAAATCGGGGCAATGCAAGCTTTGAAGATGTTATGGAGCTTATCGAAAAGGTAAAAACAGCTGTTGAAAGCAAGACCGGATACCGTCTTGAATGTGAGCCGGTCATAATTTCGGACAGGGAGGAATACAAGGTATGAAATTTCTCATTGTGACGGGACTTTCGGGTTCGGGAAAATCCGGAGTTATCAATGTTTTAGAGGATATTGGTTACTACTGTATCGACAATATCCCTCCGCAGCTTATCCCGAAGTTTGCCGAGATATGCATAAAGTCGGATAAGATAATACACAATGTTGCAATTGTAACCGATATAAGAGGCGGAGAGCTTTTTCTTGAGCTTGACGAGGGTATCGACTATTTCAAGAAAAACGGACTTGATTACAAGATACTGTTCCTTGACGCTTCCGATGATGTTCTCATCCGCAGATATAAGGAAACACGCCGCAGACACCCTCTTGACGAGCAGTCGCACGGCAGCCTTATGAGGGCGATCGCCACCGAGCGTGAGATGCTCATGTCGGTGCGTGAAAATGCCGATTATTATATCGACACCTCTGATCTTTCAATGGCACAGCTGAAAGAAAATCTTTACACGCTGTTCCTTGACAATCCGAATGACTCAATGGTCGTTAAGGTAATGTCGTTCGGCTTCAAGTTTGGCTGCGCAAGAGAAGCTGACCTTGTGTTCGATGTGCGCTGTTTGCCAAATCCGTTCTACATACCTGAGCTTAAAGAGCATACTGGTCTGGAAGAATGCGTGAGCGGCTATGTTATGAGTTTTGACCAGTCGAAACAGCTGCTTGAAAAGCTTACAGACCTTATTGATTTCCTTGTTCCGCTTTATCACAGAGAGGGCAAGAGCCAGCTTGTTATCGCGTTCGGCTGCACAGGCGGAAAGCACCGCAGCGTTACCTTTGCCGAGGCTATATTCAAACATCTGCAGGACAGCGGAGTGCGAAGCCGTATCTGCCACAGAGATATAAATAAAAAATAAGGATAGCTTTATGTCGTTTTCATATTCCGTAAAAAAAGAACTATGCGGTCTTATGACCGACCGTGACAGAAAGTTCGCCTGCCTTTACGGTATGCTTCTTTTCTGCAAAAATTTTGACGCAGACAATATCGTTTTTCAGACGGAGAACGATATGGTCTGCAAGCTTTTCTGCGAGCTTGCCGATGATGTGCTTGAACGGCACGGCGTTGTGACGGTTTCCAAAAACGAAAAGAAAAATAATACCGTGCTTTATACTCTGAGTATAGAAAGCCTTGAGGACAGAGAGGAAATAATCTATCGCTTTCATATTTCCAGCCGCACCCTTATACACCGTATTCAGCGTGATAATATCAATAATAACGATGTTTTTGCGTTCGTTGCAGGTGCTTTTTTATCCTGCGGAAGCATTTCCGAGCCATTAAAGGATTATCACCTTGAATTTTCCGTTCCGTATTATAATCTTATGAACGACCTTATGGAATTGCTTGGTGAGATGGGATTCAACGTAAAATCTACTGAACGTAAAGGAAACCACGTTATATACATGAAGGATAGTGAGGGCATTGAGGACCTTATCACATTTATGGGCGCAACGATGTCATCTATCGAGCTTATGAATGTAAAGATACTTAAGGACGTCCGCAACAAGGCGAACAGAATTGCAAACTGTGATGCTGCAAATATTGACAGAACGCTGAAAGCTTCGGACAGGCAGGTTGCAGATATCGAATACATTATTGACAAGATCGGATTTGAAAATATGCCCCCCGACCTTGCGGAGATCGCACAAGTACGCCTTGAATTTCCTGAAATGTCGCTCAAAGAGCTTGGCGAGGAATTGGAAAAGCCGCTCGGGCGTTCGGGCGTAAATCATCGATTAAAGAGAATTTCTGCACTTGCGGAGCAGCTCCGTGAGGAATACAACGAACCCATACAGGAATAACATGGATAATTTTGTTCATCTTCATCTGCATAGTGAATATAGTCTGCTTGACGGTGCCTGCCGCATAAAAGACCTTGTCGCAAGGGCAAAGGAACTCGGGCAGACGGCGGTTTCCGTTACCGACCACGGCAACCTTTATGCTGCGGTCGAATTTTATAATGAGGCAAAGGCGCAGGGGATAAAGCCTGTTATCGGCTGCGAGGTCTATGTTGCGCCGAGGAGCCGTTTTGACAAGCTGCCCGGTGCAGACGGAAAGCCTTATCACCTTGTTCTGCTCTGTGAAAACAACGAGGGGTATCAGAATCTTGTCAAGATAGTTTCGATAGGCTACACCGAGGGCTTTTACAGCAAACCGAGAGTTGATGTTGAAACGCTGCAGAAATACAGCAAGGGTATAATTGCGCTTTCAGGCTGTATTGCAGGAGAATTGCCGAGGCTGCTTTCAAACGGTGAGTATGATAAAGCAAAGGAAACTGCGCTTTTGTACCGTGACATCTTCGGTGAGGGTAATTATTTCATCGAGATACAAAATCACGGTATCCGTGAGGAATTGTCTGTTCTGCCGCTTTTATACAGACTTTCGGCGGAAACGGGTATTCCGCTTTGTGCAACGAATGACGCACACTATATTTCCAAAGCTGATGCAAAGGTTCAGAGGGTGCTTATCTCCATTCAGACAAACACACCGCTCAGTCAGCCGTCACCGCTTGCGTTTCCGACAACCGAGTTTTATATGAAATCGCATGATGAAATGGCTGCGCTTTTTGCAGGACACACGGACGCTGTTGAAAATACGGTAAAAATTGCCGAACGCTGCAATGTTGAGTTTGAATTTGGAAAGATAAAGCTTCCGAGGTATGAGGCAGAGGGCGTTACGGACAATACCGAATACTTTGTAAAGCTGTGCAGGGACGGATTGCGCAGACGTTACGGCGATGATCCGCCTGCGGAATATGCTGAACGTCTTGAATATGAGCTTGGCGTTATAATAAAAATGGGTTATACCGACTATTATCTTATCGTATGGGATTTTGTGAACTACGCCAAAACGCATGATATCCCTGTCGGCCCCGGCAGAGGTTCGGGCGCAGGAAGTATTGCTGCATACTGCATAGGTATAACCGGCATAGACCCGATGAAATATAATCTGCTCTTTGAGCGTTTTCTCAACCCCGAGCGTGTTTCAATGCCCGACTTTGATATTGACTTCTGTTATGAAAAGCGCCAGCAGGTGATCGACTATGTTATCCGCAAGTACGGCAGCGACAGAGTTGCGCAGATAATTACGTTTGGAACAATGGCTGCAAAAGCCGCTGTGCGTGATGTCGGACGAGTCATGGAGCTTTCTTATCAGAAGGTGGACGAGGTCGCAAAGCTTATACCGTCGGAGCTTCACACAACGCTTGACCGTGCGCTTGAAAACGGTGCGGAGCTGAAAAAGCTGTATCTTTCCGATGAGGCGGTTCATGAGCTTATCGATATGGCAAGAAAAATCGAGGGTATGCCGAGGCATTCATCTACTCATGCGGCAGGAGTTGTCATTTCCGATGCTCCCGTGAGCGACCATGTTCCAGTTCAGAAGAATGACGGAATTATCGTAACGCAGTATCCGATGAATATACTTGAAAGCCTTGGACTGCTTAAAATGGATTTCCTTGCTCTGCGAAACCTTACGGTCATAGACGGAACGGTTAAATCTATACGCAGGTTTTGCCCTGATTTTGATATTGAGAATATACAGCTTGACGATACGGCGGTTTTCGATATGCTTTCGGCAGGCGATTCCGATGCGGTTTTCCAGTTTGAAAGTGCAGGAATGAAGCAGGTGCTTGCGCAGCTTAAACCCGAATCGATAGAAGATCTTATAGCTGTGCTTTCGCTATACCGCCCCGGACCTATGGACAGCATACCACGATATATTGAGAATAAACGTCACCCCGAGCGGATAACATATAAGCATCCGCTGCTTGAAGATATACTGAACGTGACCTACGGCTGTATTGTTTATCAGGAGCAGGTCATGCAGATATGTCGAAAGCTTGCAGGATATTCCTACGGCAGAGCAGACCTTGTGCGACGTGCAATGGCAAAGAAAAAAGCCGACGTTATGGAAAAGGAACGCAGCGTTTTCGTTGACGGTGCGGTGAAGAACGGCGTTTCTGCCGAAATTGCCGAGGATATCTTCAACGAAATGTCAAGTTTTGCATCGTATGCATTCAATAAATCCCACGCTGCGGCTTATGCGCACGTTGCATATCAGACAGCCTATTTAAAATGCCACTACTACAAAGAATATATGGCGCAGCTTATGACGAGCGAGCTTGCTTCGCAGGGTAAGCTTATCGACTATATTGCACTTTGCGAAAAAAACGGCGTGAAGATACTCTGTCCCGATATAAACAAGAGCGGCGCAGGCTTTACATCGGACGAAAACGGCATAAGGTTCGGACTGCTTGCGGTGAGAAACCTCGGCAGAACGGCTATCGAGAATATTACACAAGAACGCCGAAAGGGCGGAGCGTTCCGTTCGCTTGACGAATTCTGCAGGAGAATGAGCGGAAAGGACGTTAACCGAAAGGCAGTCGAAAGCCTTATAAAATGCGGTGCATTTGACAGCTTCAGCCTCAACCGCCGTGAGATGATGGAGAACTACGATCGTATTTTCATCGCCTTGCAGACGGACGCACGGAACAATATTGAGGGGCAGATGAGTTTTTTCGATTCGCCCGAAACCGGTGAGCCATCGGTTATAGATAATCTTCACCGAAGTGAGGAATATCCGCTTAAAACGCTGCTTATGTATGAAAAAGAATCGGTTGGAATGTATATTTCGGGGCATCCGCTCGATGAATTTAAGTGCATTTCCGCCGCAGCGAAGCATAATGCTGTAAACAGCTTTTATTCCGAGGGAAATCACCCGAAGGACGGTACGCAGGTGCGCCTTATCTGCATGATAAGTTCCGTTAAGCCGTATAATACAAAAAAAGGAACGCAGATGGCGTTCGCCACAGCCGAGGAGACGAGCGGAGAATGCGAGGTCATCTTCTTTCCTGAGGTCTACGCTCAGAATGTTCAGCTTATACGCAGCGACAGCATCGTCTTTCTCAGCGGAAAGCTTTCCTATAAGGACGATGCGCCGAAAATACTTGCAGAAAACGTCATGCCTGCCGAACAGTATGTCGGGCTGCTCTCTCATGGTGAACTTTTTATACGCTGCAAAAGCACGGATAAGGATAAAATTGAACGTGCCGCCGAGGTATGCCGAAGCTTTGAGGGAAAAGGCAAGCTTAACTTTTATTTTGAAGATATGAAAAAATATGTCCGTCCGAAAGCAGCAGGCGGCGTCAATATTACCGAAGAACTGTTGAAAAAGCTTTCGGAAATTGTAGGACTTAGTAATATTGCGCTTAAATAAGTACGGCATTTTAATGTAGGGGACGGGTCACCCGTCCTGTTTAATACTAAACACCAATAAAAAACGGGAAAAAATCTGCGCCGAAATCCTATATAAAACTGTTTTCAACAGTTACGAGATTGTCGGATTGATTTTTCCATATTTTAAATGGTGTTTAGTATAACAAGGATATTGGCAAAATCGGGACGGGAAACCCGTCCCCTACAATAGTATATTCGACAATTATTTTGTTTGTTAAAATATTGTGTTAAATAAGCCGAAAAGCTTGACAAGATCACGGTAAAGTGATAAAATAATAACAGCAGAAATACGCATTACAGAGTAGAGGTTTGAGCGTACAAGTGTCCGACGGACGGGGAGTTGCCGACGGAACGAAAAACGTTCAGCGTTTGCGGTTCAAGCCTCGCATCCCGCTGAAATGCATACAGGAGCTTTTCATTCCTCCCGATATGCACACAGCAAAACATTTTAGGAGGTATAAAAATGAAAGGCTTTTTTTCTGTCTTCACGGACTCCGCAAAGGAGTTAAAAAGCGCAAAATGTCTTGCAATGGCAGGACTTATGACAGCGCTGTTCATCATTCTGGATATGTTCTCGTTTAAGATCGGTGCATTTCTCAAAATCAACGTGGCATTCTTTGCGATAGCAGTAGTTGGAATGTTCTTCGGACCTGTCCCTGCAACGCTTGCAGCGATCGCAGGCGACCTTATCGGCTGCCTCGTAAGCGGTCAGGCTCCTTTTCCTCTTCTGACGGTAACAGCAGCACTTGAAGGACTTACATTTGGGCTTTGCCTATATAAAAAAGAGGGAACAAAGCTCGTTATAATGGCAGTTGTCGCAAGGCTTATCGACTCGTTTGTGATAAATCTGCTGTTGAATACAGCGATATTGATGTCGGCAGGGTTTATGTCGAATACAAAGGAGCAATTCTTTGTAAGACTGACTGCAATTTCGCTTCAGGCTGTTGTTTATTGCATACTTTGTGCAGTGCTTCTTCCGACGGTTCAAGCTGTCTATAAAAGAGTTATTGGGAAGAACCATAAAACTGCGGCATAATAAAACAATATACGGATTTCTGCTAAAGCAAACTGCCGGTCTTGAGATTTCAAAACCGGCAGTTTTTTATATTATCGTGTATTCCATATCTTTCCAAAGAAGCTCGCAGCCCTCGGTTATTTCTTCGGGCAGAAGTGCCATTGCAACAGTTATTTCATCCTCGCTGCCGTCGTCAATTCGCAGCAGATGTGCATAGTCGCCGTCTATTCTTCCGACTTTATAACGGTATTCCATTATTTCAGTCCTCCACTACAATGTAGTTATCCGCTGCGTTTTCCTTGGTCGCATATTCGGTAACGTTCAGAACCTTGACCTTAAGCGGTTTCTGTCCCATATTTATCTCGATAATATCGCCGACTTTGACGTCGTAGGAGGCACGGGCCGCCTTTCCGTTTACAACGATCTTATCTGCGTCACACGCTTCGTTTGCAACCGTTCTGCGCTTAATAAGCCTTGTTACCTTTAAATATTTGTCAAGCCGCATAAATTATCCCTCCTAAAATAAAAGGCAGCTGCCCCTGAAAGCAGCTGCCGAAAAAGTTCAAAACAAATTACTTGTAACAAGTTTACTTGTTTACAACGTCCTTGAGAGCCTTACCAGCCTTGAATGCAGGAGCCTTCTTTGCAGGGATCTGGATCTTTTCCTTTGTTCTGGGGTTGATAGCTTCCTTAGCATCTCTCTGACGAACTTCAAATGTACCGAACCCAACGATCTGAACCTTGTCGCCGGAAACGAGTGCATCTGTGATGGAAGCGATTACAGCGTTAAGAGCCTTCTCGGAATCCTTCTTGGAAAATTCTGCCTTTTCAGCAATTGCGTTAACTAAATCTGCCTTTGTCATAATAGTATACCTCCATTAATTTTTATGACGTATTACGTCATTATTATTGTTTTTTAGCTTTCTGCCAATATGCATCAAGCTCATCTATGTTCAGGGACTTCATATCTATCCCATCGCATCTTGTAAGTTCCTCAGTTTTTTCAAACCGTTCTACGAATTTATCCGAGGATTTTGTAAGTGCTTCTTCAGCGTCAATTTTTAAAAGCCGTGAAACATTGACCGCCGAGAAAAGGACATCACCCATTTCCTCTTCAATATTGCTGCCGTCAGCAATTGCGGCTTTAAGTTCTGCTATCTCGCTTTCAAGAGCCGAAAGTGCATCCGTAACGCCGGCAAAATCCATACCTGCACGCTTTGCACGAGTGCCAAGCTTCTGCGCTCTCATAAGAGCCGGAAGAGTACTGCAAACGCTTTTAAGCGTATCTGTATAGGTTTCCTGACCCTTTGTTTCCTGCTTTATATCGTTCCAGTTTGCGAGCACTTCTGTGCTGTCCTTTACAGAAACGCTGCCGAAAACGTGTGGGTGGCGTATAACAAGCTTCTGGCAGACTTCGTTTACGACATCATCAAATCGGAAACTGCCTTTTTCTTCTTCAATTCTTGAATGGAAAACGACCTGCAGAAGAACATCGCCAAGCTCTTCCCGAAGCAGTTCTGTATCTTCAAGGTCGATCGCTTCGACAGCTTCATAAACCTCTTCGATAAAGTCCTTGCGGATAGAATGGTGATCCTGCTCCTTGTCCCAAGGGCAGCCGTTCTCCGAGCGGAGAATCGCCATAATTTTGAGCATATCGTCAATATTATATCTTTCCTTGAACTCAAAATCCATTTCCGAAGAATCCTTTCAAAATCATGCGTAAACACATCAAGTCACATATAATATATTAACCTATTATTATGTTTTTTTCAAGAGTTTTTTTAAATTTTTTCAGCAAATCAGCATTTTTAACGTAGTTTTGGTCAAAATTCCCGTCAAATGTGTGCTTATTATGTAAAATATTGCCCCAATTGGTACTGAAATAAACAGCGTCAGCGGAGTTTTCCATAAATTTTGCAGTAAATTCTGTGCCAGAACAGCTGCGGCGGCGCATATCATACCGCAGAAGAAAAGCTTGAAAAGTAATGAATATATCTTACTTTGCGGTGTTTTGGCAAGTTTTGAGACCGACTTTATGGAAAGCAACATTATTAACATATAGCAAACATCGGTCGACAATGCCGCTCCGACAACGTTTATCTCCGGTATCGGTATCAGCACTAGATTGAGCAGAAGTTTTACAGCAACGCCTGCTGCCATGATCTTCACGGGAATATCACCCCTGCCTGCCGCCTGCATGACTGCAAAAAGCACCGATGAAACGGAAAGGAATATTACACCGAACCCTAAAACACGCAGCGAGTCTACGGCAGCCATTGTTTCAAGCCGTCTGGACGGGAAGAGTAACTCAAGTATCTGCGGCGCAAGAGTGGAGATTCCAATTCCCGAGGGGACTGCGATAAAGCCTGCGGTGAATATAACACGCATAGCCGACTGCCGCACAAGATTGTTATCTTTTCGTGCAAAGCCCTCTGCTACAAAGGGAACAGCACCCTTGCCGAACATATTCGTAAACGAGGGGATAAGGTTGAAGACGGTAACGGCGAGTCCCGAAAAGCTTCCGAAGATGAAATTCGGGAGTGCTTCGTAGGAAATGTCGCTTGCGGAAAATAACTGCGGAGCAGCTGCGACAGCTTTTTTCAGGCAGGATATTATCGTTGCAAGGTCGATGAGCGAGGTGAGGTTGGTTATGAGCGAGCCTAAAGCAACGGGAATTATTATCGCTGTAAGTTCAGACGCAGTTGCCCTTGACGGCTTTGAACGAAGTTTCTCGTCCTTGTCAAAGGCGCTTCGGATCGCCATGTATATAAGTCCCGCCAAAGATGAAACGGTCACACCGAAAACAGCAGCAGCGGCGGCAAGCGGCATTACAAGCCCATCAGCGGTAACGCTTTGTATCGCCTTGAACGGCAGAAGCTTCTTTATTGTTGTTTCGGAAGCTTCAAAAAAACTTGACGGAGCATTAAGTACAGCATAGCAGAGTACAAGACCTGCGAAAAGCTTGACAGATGCTTCGATGACCTGCGAAACAGCTGTGGGGTACATATTCCGCCGTCCCTCGGCACAGCCACGAAAAACAGCTGTAATGCAGCTGAAAAGAACTGACGGAGCGATCGCCGCAACAGCGATTACCGAAAGCGGACTTTTGCTTAAAAATGCGCAGAACGGATAAGCGAGCAGCAGCGTGAGCAGCGTAAATGCAAGTCCGCATAGAGCGCAAAGTGCAAGAGCCGTGCTTCTGACGTTTGCCGCACCGTTTTTGTCAGCATTGGCAAAACGTTCAGCCGTAAGTTTTGACGCAGCAACAGGAAGTCCGGTGACCGAAACAGCATAAACGGTCATAAAAATGCCGTAAGCCGAGGAGAAGTAACCCATACCCTCACCGCCGAGCATATTAGCAAGTGGGATTCGGAAGATCGCACCGATCACCTTTGAAACAGCCGCCGAAGCGATAAGAATAAGCGAGCCGCTTAAAAAGCCTTGTTTTTTAGAAACAGTATTTTTCATGGCAAGTCCTTTCGTTGTTTTTGTACAATTATATGCACACATAAACGAAAGCTTGACAGAATCGGAGAAATTAGGAGTATTGCATCTGTTGTTAATATCGCAAAGCGGACTAAAGTTTAGGTCAAGCCTTTTCAAAGGCTTGTGGGTGTCCAGAGGGCAAAGCCCTTGGTCGCCGTCCGCAGACGGCGAAATTCCTTAAGCTTTAGCACAATGCTTGCAGCGATAGAACGAAAAACTAACAAATATAAAAAAGCGCAATTCAATCACAAAAGGAAAATTGGAAATGAGGAATAAACCTGTTGATCTATAAAATTGAATTGCGCTTTATTCTATTTTTCAAAGGTAAACTCTCCTCGAATGAAAACGTGCAAGCGAAGCGCAGGACGTTTTTATTCGACATCGTATGAACAGTTATGCACGGAACCCTACAATTGTCGTTCCCGTGCATAGCTGTTCAAAGTGCGTCTAAAGGCAAATATACTCACTTCGTTCGTATATTTGCCTTTAGAGGATAGTTTGTTTGAGGAAAAAAGAATAAGCACAATTCACATTAACGGTTCAACAAGTTTCTGTTATACAAAACATTTCTTGTTTTATGTTCTTTTATGTGAATTGTGCTTTTTATAGCTGTTTGTTTTTCGGTTTATTGCTGCCGTGCTTTGTGCGTTAGTTTAAGGAATTTCGCTTCTGCGGAAGCGACCAAGGGCTTTGCCCTCTGGACACCCACAAGCCTTTGAAAAGGCTTGACCTAAACTTTTGCTTCGCTTCGCGGTTTTAACGACAGATGTCAGCGCTGCAATAATTACGCATTACGCATTACGAATTACGCATTGAACATTATCTTTCCTCAAAAGGAACATACTCCTGCTTGTCGTGTACTGCCTTATATGCAGGTCGGATTATCTTATTTGCGTTGACAAGCTCTTCCATTCTGTGGGCAGACCAACCTGCTATTCTTGCGATCGCAAACAGCGGTGTATAAAGCTCACGGGGAAGATCAAGCATTGTATATGCAAAACCGCTGTAAAAGTCAACATTTGCCGAAACGCCTTTATATATTTTGCGTTCCTCTGCGATAACTTCGGGCGCAAGACGCTCAATAGAGCTGTAAAGCTTGAATTCCTTTTCACGTCCCTTTGCTTTGGAAAGTTTTTCTACTGCCTGACGAAGAAGATTTGCTCTCGGGTCGGATATAGAATATACAGCGTGACCCATTCCGTAGATAAGTCCTGATCTATCGAAGCATTCTTTATGGAGAATTTTTACAAGATAATTCTTTACTTCGTCCTCGTCTTCCCAATCGCTGATATGGTTCTTCATATCGTCGAACATCATTGATACCTTGATGTTTGCACCGCCGTGCTTAGGTCCTTTCAGTGATGCGAGCGCCGCAGAAATTGCGGAATAGGTATCCGTACCTGAGGAAGTTACAACGTGAGTCGTAAAGGTTGAGTTATTACCGCCGCCGTGCTCGGCATGAAGAACAAGCGCAAGGTCGAGGATAGTTGCTTCAAGCTCGGTAAAGCTGCTGTCGGGACGGAGCATATGGAGAATATTTTCGGCAGTTGAATACTCTGCGACAGGCTGATGGATAAAGAAACTTCCGCCATCGATGTAGTAATTCTTGGCATGATAGCTGTAAACGGTGATAAGCGGCAGAAGTGAGATGAGTTCGAGCGACTGGCGCATAACGTTAGGCAGCGAGAGGTCGTTCGGGGCGTCATCGTAGGAATAAAGCGTTAAAATTCCACGAGAAATACCGTTCATGATATCTTCACTCGGGGATTTCATTATGATATCTCGGACGAATGTTGTCGGAAGCTTACGGTAATCTGCAAGAATTCTCTTGAATTTATCAAGCTGTTCATCGTTTGGAAGCTCGCCGAGGAGGAGAAGATAGGTAATTTCCTCAAATCCGAAGCGGCGTTTTCCGATAAATCCGTTGACAAGGTCGTTGATGTTATAGCCTCGGTAGTAAAGTTCGCCTTCGCAGGGAACGCTCTTTCCGTCAACAGTTTTTGATGAGATTA
>JBJEQL010000173.1:0-3156 GCA_051881735.1 Oscillospiraceae bacterium | reverse complement strand
GGTACTATGCCGATTCAGCAGATTGCTGCCATGATAAAGAGCAGCGGCTTGAAAATGATAGCTGAGATAAACGTTCTTGAAGATAATAATCGTTACGGTGAATATAGGGATGGTTCTTATCATATGCTCGACGGCTCAACTTGGCTTGATTCTGCGGCTGATAAGGGCGGAAAACCATGGCTTTCGCCTTTTGAAGATGATACAAAGGAATTTGTAAGATACCTTACAAACGAAGCTGCTTCTGCCGGTTTTGATTATATTGTTATCAGCGGACTTACTTTCCCTGATTTCCGTAATTCAGACCTGAACTATCTTGGAGATACAGTCAAGGATACTAACAGATACAAGAGTCTTATTGAACTTGCTGAGATTGCAAAGACGGCAGCAAATGAAAATAATACTGATTTGTTTATACGCATAAATGCTGCCGATGCTGTTTATGGAAAATGTGAAGTTTTAAAACCTGCAGAACTTAAAGATCATACCTTGCTTATTGATTTTGATCCGACAGCAATCACCGAAAGCATTGTTTTCAACAACAATGAGATTGCTGTAAATGAGCTGAGTGCAAGCGACAAATTCAAAGTTATTTTTGGAATTATCAAAGAACGATGCGGAAGTGACATTTCGATCATTCCGGTTATAACCGAAAACGGGTTAAATCATGCCGACTATGACAGCCTTATCGCTGAAATTATCAGCGAAGGATTTGAATCCTATTCAGTGAAATAAGTCGTATAATATGAAGTAGACTCCAAAGTTTAAACAAAAAAATCATTTAAGGATACGCTGATAAAAGCGCAGCGTTAGTTTCTGCCGTTTTGAAAAACGGCAGAAACGTATTTACTATATAGAAAAATGCACCCCAAAAGCGTAAAACTTTTGGGGGGGCATTTTTTTGTATAATGTTAAATTGCAGCTCCTTCAAAGTAAACTGCATACCACTGCAGGAAAATGAAAACAGTCCATATCTTTCTGCTGTTGTCATATTTACCTTCACGGTGATCGTCAAGCAGCTTTACAAGCATGTCGGTATTGAAGAACTTTTCCGCAGCAGGGGATGTGAATGAATCCTTTACAATGCCGTAGTATTTGTCTTCTTTCAGCCAAACTCTGATAGGAACAGGGAAGCCGAGTTTTTTCTTGTTTGCCGTTTTCGGCGGTGCAGCACGGAGAGCCGCTTGACGCATTGCAAGTTTGGTGTTTTCAGTGCTTACTCTGTATCTCCATGGAATCTGTTCCGCAAGCGACATGATCTCTCTGTCAAGGAACGGAACACGAAGTTCAAGTGAATTAGCCATTGACATCTTATCAGCTTTGAGCAGAATATCGCCTGTCATCCAAAGGTGCAGATCAAGATACTGCATTTTTGTTATCTGATCCTTGTCCTTGACTTTTTCATAGAAAGGAGCTGTAATAACGGTAGGGTCAGGCGCATTAGTCCTAATTTTAAGAAGCTTTTTACGATCCTGTGGTGAGAACATATAAGCATTTCCGATAAAACGCTCTTCAAGGTCTTTTCCGTTTCGTACAAGGAAATTCACGCCTCTTTTCTGCGGAAGATGTGAAGCAACACTTCCGATACCTCTGCGGATAAATTTCGGCAGCGACTTGTAAGCGTGAGAACCGAGCGGTTCCTTGTAAACATTGTAGCCGCCGAATATCTCGTCAGCGCCTTCGCCCGAAAGCACGACTTTGACATATTCCGAAGCCTTGTTGCATACGAAATAAAGTGCAATGCATGAAGGGTCAGCAAGCGGTTCATCCATGTGATACTGTATCTTTTTTATGTTTCCCCAGTATTCTTCAGGAGTAATCACTTTGCTGATGTTTTCCTTGCCGATATACTGTGAAAACTCCTTTGCCCAGCCGATCTCGTTATATTTTTCATCCTCACCGAATCCGACCGTGAAGGTCTTGTCAACATTTGCAACAGACGCAACATAGCTTGAGTCAACACCGCTCGAAAGGAAACTGCCAACCTCAACGTCAGCTATCTTGTGTGCCTCAACAGAATTTTTGAACGTGTCAGAAATACGGTTGACCCATTCATCCATGTCAGGCTTTTCGTCAGCATTAAAGTTTATATCCCAGAAACGTTTTACGTCAAGCTTTCCGTCCTTGTATTTGAAACAATGAGCAGCAGGAAGTTTGTAAACATTCTTGAAAAACGTTTCGTTTGTAGGGGAGTACTGGAAAGTCAAATAGTTTTCAAGTGCAGTTTCGTTAAGTTCCTTTTTAAAGTCGGGGTGAGCAAGGAACGCCTTAATCTCCGAGCCAAACATAAATGTTCCGTTCATTATAGCATAATAAAGCGGTTTGATGCCGAAGAAATCCCTTGCGCCGAAAAGTTCCTTTGTTTTCGTATCCCATATAACGAATGCGAACATTCCGCGGAGCTTGTTTAAAAGTGCCTCGCCGAATTCCTCATAGCCGTGGAGCAAAACTTCCGAGTCGGTCTTGGTCGTGAAGATATGTCCCTTTGCGATAAGTTCCTCACGAATTGTCTGATAGTTATATATCTCACCATTAAAAAGCAAAACCTTGCTCTTGTCCTCGTTGTATATTGGCTGGTCGCCCGATTCGGTGATGTCGATGATACTGAGTCTTCGGAAACCGAGAGCAATATCTCCGTCAGTGTATTTTCCGCCCGAGTCAGGGCCACGGTGGCGTATTTTATCCATCATATCTTCAATGATTCGGTTGGAATTATCTTTTGTATTTGTAAAGCCCACAAAACCGCACATAAAAATCAAAATCCTCCAAATAGAAATATATACATATATTATACTTTATTACCAAAGATAATGCAATATGAAGATTTAACAAAAAGAAAAGGAAACGGCTCTGAAAAACTGCCGTTTCCCATCTTTGGAAAAACTATAATTATACGTTCCTTGTAGCTTCAAGCTTGTTTTTGTAGTCCTGTTTAAGAGCTTCAAGTCGCTTGGAGTCTTCTGCACGCTTGATCTTTGCTTCTTCCTGGATCTGGCGTGTTTCTTCAATACCTGTAACGATCGTCTGCCATGTTTCTTCAAGTGTTTCGATCTTGATAGAGCTGCCCGAAGCCATTCTTGCGATAGTCTTGGACTGTTCAACCGTGTTGTGAGCATTCTTGATAAGCAGTTCGTTGGTTTTTTCGTCAAGAGCCGACAT
>JBJEQL010000172.1:0-3158 GCA_051881735.1 Oscillospiraceae bacterium | reverse complement strand
TATCTTTTGCAGTCGGAGGATTTCGATTATTCCGCCTGCGAATCGGGAATTTACCGAACGGTCGTAAATATCGGCGGAGAGAAGTCCGAACGTGAGTTTTACATAAACAACTGCGAGCTTTATCATGCAAAACATTCTTCCGAAAACTGGGGGTCTTATGACGATAACGGCAACTACAATCCTTACGAATATGATGTATTTGCGCCGACATTTTTAAACGAAGAACAGCAGCAAATATTTGCAGAAGCACAGGGCGTTACATGGGACTGGTTCTGGTGCGAACGTTATATGCCGCAGGATTATATTGACAAGCACACTCCCGATGATTTTAAGCAGATGCTTTACGGAGTTTTCACCAAGGAATATGCAGATGAGCTTGCAGCGGTTTATATTGACGAAAACGGTGAATTCATACCTCTGGACGGTGCAAGAGGCAGCAATATTTGTTACTTTGACCATTGCTTTATCCCCGTTTCTGCCGATGAAAATACAGTCGAATTCAAGGCTGTTGTTACCTATTGTCATTCCGACAATCCTTATGAATTAGGCTTTGACGATGATTTTCATTATGTTATGAAAAACACGGATAACGGCTGGAGAGTTGACAAATTTGATGTTTGGAATTGATATACAATTGATATTTGACAAATCCACGATTTGGTATTAAAATATAAGAGCGAGGAAAAATCTTCGCTCTTATTCTTTTTTCAAAGAGGTACAAGCTATGAAAGATATACTTATAATCAACGGACCTAATTTGAACCTGCTCGGCGAGCGTGAACCGGGCATTTACGGAAATGACACATACGAAAGCCTTTGCACCGAGTTGAAAGCTTTTGCCAAGGAGCTTGGCTTTGAAAGCTGCGAGTGCTTCCAGTCCAACCACGAGGGCGCTATTATCGACAAGATACACGCCGCTCGTCTTGACAAATGCGGCATCGTCATAAACGCAGGAGCATACACTCATTACAGCTATGCTATCCGTGACGCTATCGAAGCTGTAAAAATTCCTGTTGTCGAGGTGCATATCTCCAACATCGAAAAGCGTGAGGAATTCCGCCATACTTCCGTTATCTCCCCCGTTTGCAGCGGAACTATTTTCGGCTTCGGCAAAATGGGATATTTCCTCGGAATGAGAGCTATTCAGGAGTATTGCCATGAATAATATCGAAAAACTCCGCTCTGATATGCCGCAGGAAAACTACTGCGCCCTTATCACATCGGATATAAACCGCCGCTATTTCTGCGGAATGAAATCATCGGCAGGCGCAGTCCTCGTCTTCCCCGATGCGGCATATCTTCTCATAGACTTCCGCTATTTTGAAAAGGCGCAGGAAAAAGTCACAGTCTGCGAAGTCGTTCGTTCGGTGAAATTTTACGAACAGCTTTCCGACCTGCTCAAAAAGCATAAAACGGAAAAGATATACATTGAAGCCGACACAATGACAGTTTCCGAGCTTTCGGCATATACGGAAAAGCTTTCGGGGTACGACATCGACTCGACAAGCTTTTTAAGCAAAGCTATAACAAAGCTTCGCAGCGTGAAAACACCGTCCGAGCTTGAAAAAATGCAAAAAGCGCAGGATATCGCCGAAGCTGCGCTTGCAAACGCTTTGGAGAATGTTATAAAAGAGGGTGCGACCGAGCTTGAAGTCGCAAGAGCACTCGATTTTTATATGCTTTCAAACGGCGCAGAGGAAATTTCCTTTGAAACGATAGCACTTTCGGGCAAAAACACTTCCGTTCCGCACGGCGTTCCTTCGGATAAGAAAATTCAAAAGGGCGAGTTCGTTTTAATGGACTTCGGCGCAGTTTTTGACGGATATCACAGCGATATGACAAGAACTGTCTGCGTAGGCGAGCCGACCGCCGAAATGCGCGAGATATACAACATCACCCTCGAAGCACAGAAACGCTGCCTTGATATGCTCTGCCCCGGGATCGTCTGCAAAGAGCTTGACGCCTACGCTCGTGATTATATAACCGAAAAAGGCTTCGGTGAAGCGTTCGGACACGGTCTCGGACACAGCGTCGGACTTGAGATACACGAAGGTCCTGCCGCAAATACAAGAGATACTACCGTTCTTTGCGAAAATGTCGTTATGACTATCGAACCGGGAATTTATCTCCCCGAAAAGTTCGGCGTGCGTATTGAAGACTGTGTTTATATCAGCAAAAAAGGTTATACTAACTTTGCACACTCACCAAAAAATCTCTTAATTTTATAAAAAAGTTATAAAAGTAATAAAAATTACGCAAAAACACTTGCAATGTGCTGCATTTTGTAGTAAAATGATTGTAAGGCTATTTATGCAAAATAACGATTTTATTTATACGGAGGTATTCTATGATCACAGCAGGCGATTTCAGAAACGGCGTTACCTTTGAGGAGGACGGCAACGTACTTCAGGTTGTTGAATTCCAGCACGTTAAACCGGGCAAGGGCGCTGCTTTTGTAAGAACAAAAATCAAGAACGTTATTACAGGTTCAGTAGTTGAAAAGAGCTACAACCCTTCCGCAAAATTCCCCACAGCTTTCGTTGAAAGAAAGGATATGCAGTATTCCTACAATGACGGCGACCTTTACCACTTCATGGATCCTGAAACTTACGAGGATCTTCCGGTTGCTCCCGCTGAGATCAGCGACAACTTCAAGTTCGTAAAGGAAGAAATGATCTGTAAGGTTTGCTCCTACAAGGGCAAGGTTTTTGCAGTTGAACCGCCGAACTTTGTTGACCTTCAGGTTACACAGACTGACCCCGGCTTCGCAGGCAACACAGCAACAAACGCTACAAAGCCGGCTACACTTGAAACAGGTGCCGAGGTTAAAGTTCCCCTCTTCATCAACGAGGGCGATATGATCAGAATCGACACAAGAACAGGCGAATACATGGAAAGAGCGTAAGCTTTATCCATTGTCTGCTCTGCAATTTTTAAACGGAGGTAATCTTTATGAAGCTTGGTGAAAAGGTTTCTTACCTTAAAGGTCTTATGGACGGACTTGAACTTGACACATCCACAAAGGAGGGCAAGATCCTTGCTCTTATGGCTGACGTTCTCGAAGATATGTCAGTATATTTTGATGATGTTCAGGATCAGATCGACGAGATCGTTGAAGTTGTTGACGCAATCGACGAAGATCTTTCTGCAGTAGAGGA
>JBJEQL010000171.1:0-3188 GCA_051881735.1 Oscillospiraceae bacterium | reverse complement strand
TTTGCAAGGAACTTGTTTCCAAGACCTTCTCCCTTTGAAGCGCCCTTTACAAGTCCTGCGATATCAACAAATTCAAGCGTTGCAGGCGTGAATTTGTTTGGGTTATACATTTCTTTAAGCTTTAAAAGCCTTTCATCGGGAACGGAAACAACGCCGACATTCGGTTCGATAGTGCAGAACGGATAGTTCGCAGATTCAGCTCCTGCGTTTGTGAGAGCGTTAAAAAGTGTGCTTTTTCCGACATTCGGAAGACCAACCATACCAAGTTTCATATTTCAATTTATCCTTTATTTTTATTACAGTTTTATTGTTGTGTTTCAATCGAGATTCAAGCTGCGGACATATTCATCAGCGTCAAAATCGGAGCAGCCGTTTTTTCCGCCCTTACAGCATTTGCTGAACTTTTTGCAAGCGCATATACCCAAAACAAATCCGAGTACAAAAGAAAGCAGACCGGTAACAGCCAGAAGTATGTTCAGAACATTGACGGTGCTTTTTTCAGAATTTTCGTTCATAAAAAATCATATCCTTTCCAGAAATTTATATTTTTCAAAGTGAGAAATCCATATATATTATACACTTTTTTCCGTGAAATTGCAATAGAAAATTTAAATTAATTCGTAATGCGTAATTCGTAATGCGTAATTCGTAATGCGTAATTCGTAATGCGTAATTATAAAAAATTGCAATTCGTCCTCTGTTAAACGGGCGGATATAGAATCCGCCCCTACGCCGAATTGGCGGTTTTACGGAGAATTTGCGGAATCAAAATAATTACGCATTACGAATTAAGCATTACGCATTAAAAAACGCCGCCCGATGAACGAGCGGCAGTTTTTATAGGAAAAATGTTTCATTGAGGATAGATACGCTTCCGTCAATGTCTTTCAGGTCAACAAGGTACATATTTTTCTTCATACCTTCAAGGTCACGGTTCAGAACCTCGGTAACGGGGAAAACAATAGCCGTGCTTTCATCGTCCTTTCCATGATAATTCTTGAAATCGTAGAATTTGAAGATAATGTTTATATAGGAATCGTCCTGTTTGTTTTTTACATAAAAATTGGAAACAGGCTCCATATTCAGGTCAAGAGAAACATTGTTGACTGAGTTTGTCATCTTTTCGGGCGTCAGGAAGTTGTATTTTTTACGGTCGATCTGACGGCGCAGACTCGTTGCGATACAGCCGCAGAAAAGCTTGTCTATTGGAAAAAGCATTGCGTAAGCGACCTTTCCGCCGCAGAAGAAAGCGGTCGTGCCCTTGTTTAAGAGAAAAAGGCGACACCAGCCCATCGCTCTTGAATATCTTGCCATGCTTCGATCTTCGATAACAGCCTTGAAATCACGCTTTAAATTCGTTGAGGAATCAACGCCGTCAAAATCCATAAGCAGCGTTCTAAGACGTTTAAGGTTAAGTCCGTTAGTGGAAAGCTTGGAGAGTGCAGAAAGAGTTGTTTTTATAAGCTTGTTTTCGGCACGGTTGGTGCTGAAAACATCATATTCAACATAGAATTTTTCTTTGTGGGCGTAATTTTTCTTGGCGTGTTCGGAATAAATAGTTTTTCCCTTGACGAACGGTTCGTTGCCCTGATAAGGAACGTAGGTCTGTTTCAGACCGCCTCGAACAACATTTTCGACTTCGTCCAGAAACATACGGACGCATATTTCAAAAATGTTGAGCTGTTCTTTTTTAAAGTAGCGTTCATTTACTTTTTTTACAGGAACTTCGATCATGGATTCAAGCATACGCAGTATCAGCATTTTGGAAATGACAGCGTTTTCTTCCGGATCTGCTACAATTTGCGGCAGCATTTCGATCTGAGTTCCGTCACGAAGCGTTATGATACCTGCATATCGGGCAGGGTGGATGGACATTCTTCCATCCGAAAGCTGTATTTCATGCATTACCGGATAGCGGTTGTTTTCGGTGAAATCCGCCAGTCGGTCGAAATTATGCTCCGGTATCGGGATGATGTGGGGATCGTCCGATGTTCCGCCCCTTACAAATGAATCGGCGTCTGTAATGACGAAGCGTTTTACTTTACTCATTGGAAATTATCCTTAAACCTTAAGATATGCGTTGACATTTCCGAAAGCGGCATTGTTTATTGTGTAGATATCGTCATTTTCAAGGTAAAGCTCGGCGTTTGCACCGAAAATCTGTGCATAGTCAACGTCTGTTTTGATAACGAACTGTTCGTTCTTTTCCTTGTTTGCGTCGCCGAGAACAAGACGAATCTTTTCGTAGTCATCGTAGAAATAGTCCTGAAGTAGCGGAACTATCGCATTCTTAAATATATGTGCAAGCACCGCAAGGCTTGGACGTGAGCGAAGCGGCATAAAGTATGCGTGTCCGATAGTATGGTCACGGTCGAGAAGGATCTCAACACGCTTGTTTATCTTATACATAAGCTCGCATATATCGATTCCCTCAACTACAACTCCGCGCAGCAGCTCGGGATTAGGCAGCATTTCAACGAAGTCGAAACGGCGGCGCAGAGCCGAGTCAAGCATCGCAATAGAACGGTCGGCGGTGTTCATCGTTCCTATTATGTATACGTTGTCGGGAACACCGAACGCTTCCTGCGAATATGCCAGTTTAACCGTTGCTTCTTCGGCTTGGCCGAGGCGTTTTGTAGGCTCGATGATGGTTATCATTTCACCGAAGATCTTGGAAACGTTGCCTCGGTTTATTTCGTCTATGATAAATACATATTTTTCGCCGGGGTTTTTTGCGGCTTCATCGCAGAAACGCTTGAAAACGCCCTGATTTACCTTATAAACCATTTCTTCCTTACGGGAACGTTCGCCTTTCTCATTCATTACCTGAATAAAGACAGGCTTGATACCTTCAACGAATTCTTCGTAACCGAATGACTGATGGAAGGTAGTAAATTCGATCTGACCATAGAGAGTCTTGAGAGCGTTATACTTTTCAAGAAGCTCGCCGTAATCGTCGTTCATAACCTCACGGATAGGTCTGCCGTAGATAATAGAGATCGCATAAGCGATAGTATTATAAGTTTTACCTGTTCCCGGAGGGCCGTAAAGAATGATGTTAGAACCCATATTTCTCCACCTTAGTTATATTTTGGTACAGCCTGTTTAATAAAACATACTGATTTAGTAATAGAATTTTTATCTATTTTGACATACTGAAACGTTTAAAAACACGTTATCTATATTTT
>JBJEQL010000170.1:0-3194 GCA_051881735.1 Oscillospiraceae bacterium | reverse complement strand
CAGAGCCGAGATGAACGTTCCGCCGTCCGTAAAGGCAGCGCTCCATATCGAAACCACTGAAAAGGAGACATTTGAGCAGGGCAGACTGTTCTTTGAGCGTCTTGCATCCGCTTCGGGTATCGAGATCTCCGATAAGGTAGATATGCCCGATGCGGTAACAGTTGTTACCGACAGCGCAAGAATCTTTATTCCGCTTGACCAGCTCGTTGATAAGGAAAAGGAACTTGCTCGTCTTGACAAGGAGAAGAAAGCTGTTCAGAAGGATATCGACTTCTCGCAAGGCAAGCTGAACAATCAGGGCTTCCTTGCAAAAGCACCGCAGCAGCAGGTTGAAGCCGAAAAGGCAAAGCTTGCAAAAGCACTTGAAAAAATGGCTAAGATCGAGGAATCTATCAAGGCGTTCAGCAAGTGATCGCATAATGTTTTTAAAGTCCGGAGAGATTTGTTTCTTTCCGGACTTTTTGTATAATTTTGAAAGCGTTGGCATATTGAAACGCAATAATTAGGAATCCGCTGATTAAAGCGCAGCGTTCGTTTCGCCGTTTTGAAAAATGTACGAATTTCCGTCTTTGAGGACATTTTGAAAAACGGCAGAAACGTATTAATCAGCGGTTCCTTAGGTACTGTGTTGGATAGTTGACTTTAGAAAAAAGAATAAGCGCAATTCACAAGTCGGTTTAACGGTTTTGTTTCTCATTTCCGTTTTACCATTTTAATGTGAATTGCGCTTTTTGTAGTTATGTTTTATTACGAATTGAAATCACGCTCTGAGTTCTGCGCCGAGCTTTGCAAGCTCCTTGATCACACGCTTCATTGCTGCATCTGCTTGTTCATCGGTGAGTGTACCCTCGTGTGAACGCATTGAGATCGTGAACGCTACCGACTTCTTGCCTTCGCCTACCTGCTTGCCCTTATATACGTCGAAAAGTTCAACTCTTTCAAGTGTATTTCCGACTGCACCCTTGATAGCCTTTTCAAGTGCTGCAACTGCAAGCTTATCATCGCAAACGACTGCGATATCACGAGTTGTTGCAGGGAACTTAGGCAGCGGCTTATAAACCTTTTCGCCTTCTTCGGCTGCAATTGCCATCATTTCGGGAACTTCAAGCTTTGCGGCATACGCCTTTACGCCGATACCATAGTTTTCAAGGACAACCGGAGCAAGCTCACCGAATATGCCGAATACCTTGCCGTTCTTGCTTACAACGGCACATCTTCCGGGGTGGAATGCGCTTGCTTCGGGGTAAACCGCTGTATCTGTGCAAGCTTCAAAGTCACACTCGCCCAGACCCATTTCATCAAGTACAGCTTCGATCTTGCCTTTGAGCAGGAAGAAGTCAGCGTTCTTGCCGTACATTCCAACTGCAAGGCGTGCAGGCTCTTCGGGAAGCTCCTTGCCCGAAACGGGAATATACTCATTGCCTATCTCAAAAAGATAAGCTTCTGCGTTACGATTGTTGTAGTTTCTTGCAAGAACCTCACACATTGACGGAATGATAGTCGTTCTCATTACAGAAGTATCTTCGCCAAGCGGATTTGTGATAGTAACTGTTTTACGCAGAGTGCTGTCGGCAGGGAGATTTATCTTGTCGAAATACTTCGGACTTACAAAGGAGTATGTCGAGATCTCATAGCATCCGAGCGCAGTCATAGCGTTTGCAAGCTTGCGCTCAAACTTCTGCTTAGGTGTGAGCTGTGCTTCTGCAACTCCGCGGATAACCGTTTTCGGAATATTATTGTAGCCATAAAGACGAGCGACCTCTTCTGCGATATCCGACTTGCACTCGATATCAACTCTGTATGCAGGAGCGTATGCAACGCCGTCCTTTACCGTGAAATCAAGCTTGTTGAGGTAGCCTATCATCTGCTCTTCGGGGATATCTGTGCCGAGGAACTTATTTATCCATTCTGCGCTGAACGGAGCAGACTTCTGTGTATCAACGCCGTTTGAAACCTTTATATATTCTGTAACGACTTCGCCGCAGCCGAGCATTTCAACGAGTTCAAGCGCACGTCTGAGTGCCGGCTCTGCCATTCTCGGGTCAAGTCCCTTTTCAAAGCGTGAAGAAGCGTCTGTTCTCATTCCGAGAGCCTTTGCTGTGGTTCTTACGCTTGCACCATCGAAGCAGGCAGCCTCGAATACAACATCAACTGTATCGTCCATGATACCGCTGTATTCGCCGCCCATTACACCTGCAACTGCAACAGGCTTCTTTGCGTCTGCGATAACAAGCATATTCTCGTTAAGCTCACGCTCAGCACCGTCAAGAGTTGTTATCTTCTCACCGTTCTTCGCACGGCGAACATCGATCGAAGCACCTTCAAGATAGCGGATATCGAAAGCGTGCATAGGCTGACCGTATTCAAGCATTACATAGTTCGTGATATCGACAAAATTGTTGATAGGACGAACTCCGCTTGCACGAAGGCGCTCACGCATCCAGCGTGGTGACATTCCGACCTTTACATTCTTTACAACAGCTGCGATATAAGTCGAACATTTTTCCTTGTCGGAAATCGTAACACTCTTGAGCATATCGTTTGCGCTTCCGCCGATGCCCTTTATAACGGGTTCGTGGAGGTTGAGCGGCAGGTCAAATGTAGCTGCAGTTTCACGGGCAAGACCTATAACGCTCATGCAGTCGGGACGGTTTGAAGTTATCTCAAATTCAACCGTTGTATCGCCAAGACCGACAGCTTCTTTTATGTCCATTCCAAGTTTAAGCTCGGGACAGCCCTCTTCCTGCTGTAAAAGGAAGATACCGTCTGCAATTGCATAAGGGAAATCGTGAGTTGTAAGTCCGAGCTCGCCCAAAGAGCAGAGCATACCGTTAGATTCAACGCCGCGAAGCTTGCCCTTCTTTATTTTTACTCCGTTAGGGAGCGTAGAACCGTCCATTGCAACAGGAACGATATCCCCTGCCTTAACATTAGGCGCACCTGTAACGATCTGAATAGGCTCACCGTTTCCTGCTGTGCCTACATCGACCTGACATACAACAAGGTGATCGGAGTTTTCGTGCGGAACAACGGAAAGAAGCTTTCCGACAACTACCTTGCTTATTTCGGAACCCTCTGTATCATAGCGCTCAACTTTAGAGCCGCTTATTGTAAGACCCGAGCAGAATTCCTTTATACTCATATCTCCGATATCAACATAATCGGAGAGCCATTTCATTGAAAGATCCATTTAT
>JBJEQL010000169.1:0-13266 GCA_051881735.1 Oscillospiraceae bacterium | reverse complement strand
CCTTTGTGGAATGCTGTGTAGGCTTGGATTTAAGCTCCTCTGAGCCTGCGATATACGGAACAAGTGTAACGTGAATGAACACGGCATTCTCACGTCCGACCTCGGTAACAACCTGACGGATAGCTTCAAGGAACGGAGTGGATTCGATATCTCCGACAGTACCGCCGATCTCGGTAATAACGATATCGGTATCCTTTTCCTTACCTACACGGTAAACTCTTTCCTTTATCTCGTTTGTGATGTGCGGAATAACCTGAACAGTACCGCCGAGATAATCTCCGCGGCGCTCCTTGTTAAGGACTGTCCAGTATATCTTACCTGTGGTGACGTTTGAATTCACCGAAAGATTCTCATCGATGAAACGCTCATAGTGTCCGAGATCGAGGTCAGTTTCTGCACCGTCATCGGTAACGAAAACTTCACCATGCTGATACGGTGACATTGTACCGGGATCAAGATTTATATAAGGGTCAAACTTCTGAATTGTAACACGGTAGCCTCTTTCTTTCAGCAGACGTCCGAGTGATGCGGCGGTAATTCCCTTTCCGAGACCCGAAACAACGCCGCCTGTAACAAATATGTACTTAATCGGCATAATTTAACGTTCCTTTCTTACAAATAAACATATTAGTTCTATTATACCTTTTTTTATTGAAAATTGCAAGCATATTTTCAATATTCGGCATATTTTTTATTATCGTACCTCAGACATAGAAAGCAGAAGCGATTTTTATGTAATCTGCCCTGTCGGAAGTTTATTCCGACAGAACAGCGAATCATTTTTCCTTTGATTTGAACAGACAAGCAACTATCAGCGCAAAAATCATCGCCGCAGTTATTCCGCCTGCCGCACCGGTAAGTCCCCCTGTAAACACACCAAGGAATCCTTTTTCATCGACTGCCTTCTGAACGCCCTGAACAAGAACGTTTCCGAAACCTGTCAGCGGAACGCTTGCTCCTGCGCCTGCAAAATCAACGATAGGCTGATACCAGCCAAGCGCACCAAGCACAACTCCTGCCACAACATAAGCGGTCAATATTCTCGCAGGCGTAAGCTTTGTATAATCAATAAGCACTTCACCCACCGCACAGAACAATCCTCCGATGACGAACGCCCAAACATATTCCATTATCATAAAGCTGCTCCCCCTTTAAGCTCGTCCTCGATCATAAGAAGACGGTTATATTTCGCTGTTCTTTCACTTCGGCAGGGCGCACCTGTCTTGATCTGACCTGCATTAACAGCAACAGCAAGATCGGCAATGAAGGTATCCTCTGTTTCGCCGCTGCGGTGGGAAATTACCGGCTTGTAGCAGCTTTTCTGTGCAAGATTTATCGCAGTCAGCGTTTCGGAAAGCGAACCTATCTGATTGAGCTTTACAAGCACAGCGTTCGCCGCTCCCATCTCTATTCCCTTGCGTATTCTTTCGGGATTTGTTACGAACAGATCGTCACCGACAAGCTGTACTCTGCCACCAAGTTCGTCTGTAAGCTTTTTCCAGCCTTCCCAGTCGTCCTCATCGAGCGGATCCTCAATTGAAGCAATAGGATAAAGGTCGCAAAGACTTCTCCACTCGGAAATAAGCTCATCTGCTGTGCATTGGTGCTTCTTTTTTGGCATATAATAAGCCTTTGATCCGTTCGGCGCTTTCCATTCACTCGCCGCTGCGTCAAGCGCAAGCACAAAATCCTCACGAGGACGATAACCTGCTTTTTCTACCGCTTCAAGAATAAGCTCAATAGCCTCACGTTCTCCCGAAAGGTCGGGCGCAAATCCACCCTCGTCACCCACTCCGGTTGATAAGCCTTTCTGCTTCAAAATTGCCGCAAGCGAATGATAAACCTCGCAGCATTGGCGCAATCCCTCACGGAAACTTTGCGCTCCTCTCGGGATTATCATAAACTCCTGAATGTCAAGATTATTTGTGGCATGAGCGCCGCCGTTGAGAATATTCATCATCGGCATAGGGAGCTTTCTTCCGTTCGCTCCGCCGAGAAAACGGTAAAGCGGAATATGATAGAAATTTGCAGCCGCATTTGCGCAGGCAAGTGAAACCGCAAGTATCGCATTCGCACCAAGCTTGCTCTTGTTTTCCGTTCCGTCAGCCTTTATAAGAGTGCTGTCAACAAGAAAAATATCCGAAGCGTCAAGTCCTTTCAGCGCAAGATTTATCGCATTGCTTATATTTGACGCTGCGCTGAGCGTTCCCTTGCCGCCGTAGCGCTTCTCATCGCCGTCACGAAGCTCATGAGCCTCGAAAGCGCCTGTGCTTGCACCACTCGGAGATGTACCGTAACCCACAGTACCGTCCGTCAGTACGACCTGTGCAAGAACAGTAGGATTTCCTCTTGAATCAATGATCTCACGCCCGATGACCTGCTCAATTATCGGCTTATTTGCAGTTAAGATATTCATAAAACGCTTCTCCTTTTTGGGTTTTATTGATATCATAACCATAGGCATAATGAATTATTCATATAAAAAACTGATTTCGCAAAAATACGAAATCAGTCTTATGAGTTTAAATTAATTTTTCCGCAGCAGCCATAAGCTGTGCTTTTTCGTTCTGAACATTGCCGTCTATCTGCATCGAAAGCAGCTCATCAAGTATCTCTCCTATTCGGCTGCCCTGTGCGCCAAGAGCGGCAATATCCGTTCCTTTTATATCAAGCTGGGTAATGCTTATGCACTCTTTGTTATCAAGGATACGCTCTGCTTTCGCTTCCATCGCTTCAAGTATCTGAACACGTTCAAAACATATACTCTGCTTTGCACGGCTGTCCGATTTCATAAGCTTGGTAAGCTTGAAGAAATACTGCGAACCAATTGCAGCAAGCAGCTTTTTTACGACTTTTTCATCGTCGATCGGAGTAACATAATGATATTTTATCAGCTGTGTAACACACTTAATAGTATCTGTCGAATACTTCATACGGCGCATGATCTTTTCAGCCATTTCGGCGCTTTCCTGTTCATGACCGGGGAAATGTCCGTTTCCTTCGTCATCGAAAACGCAGCATTTCGGCTTTGCAATATCATGGAAAAACAGCGCAAGACGAACTTCACGGTCGGGAACCGAATTCTCGACTGCAACGGCAGAATGCTTCCATACATCATATATATGATATCTGCTGTGCTGGTCAAAGCCAACAGACGCCGACACTTCAGGGAATATAGTGCAAAATACATCTGAGAATTCCATAAGAATATTAGCGGGTGAGCTTCCCATAAGCAGCAGATCAAACTCCTTGGAAACCCTTTCAGCAGATATATTAAGCAGCAGATTTTTCATCTCATGTATCGCATTTGCTGTTGTGCCGTCTATCTCAAAGCCAAGCTCGGACGCAAAACGAAGCGCACGGATTATCCTCAACGCATCCTCGTCAAAGCGCATACACGGATTTCCGACGCTGCGTATGACCTGCCTGAACAGATCCTTCTGCCCACCGTAGTTATCGACAATTCCAATTTTTGCGTTGTAAGCCATTGCATTTATCGTAAAATCACGCCGTGCAAGATCATCGGCAAGGTTGTTCGCATATTCCACCGATTCCGGACGGCGGTGATCCACATATTCTCCGTCAATGCGAAACGTTGTTACCTCAACATAGTCATCACCCGAAACAACAGTTACGGTACCATGCTTCAATCCGGTTTCAATAACGTTAAAGCCTTCAAGACAAGCCTTGACCTCTTCGGGCAGCGCAGAAGTCGTTACATCATAATCACGGGGATTTTTACCGAGGATGGAATCACGGACACATCCGCCGACGATATAAGCCTCGTATCCGGCACTTTCAAGCGTATTCAATATTCTTTTAACATTTTCAGGAATATAGATATCCATTATTCTCTCCAAATTTTTCCAATGAATTTTTAAGCGAATATCACAGATAATAATGTCGTGCCGGAAGGCAAATTAAACAAAAGGAGAATTTAATCATGACTAAGAATCCAAGTATCCATTGTGACGTATCTTCCTGCAAATTTAATATGTGCAACGAAAACTACTGTACACTTGAATCCATCAAAGTAGGTACACACGAGCCTAATCCGTCTGTACCCGAGTGCGTAGACTGCGAATCCTTCGTTAAGAAGTGCTGCGACTAAAGCGCATTGATGTGGGGATAACACCCCACATTACATATCAAGGAAATTCAGTATATCAGTCTGCAATATATTCAAATCTTGCCTTGCGAACACCGTGATCGTCAATATCTTCAAGGAACATTCCAAGCGGTCTTACCCAGACATCGGGCTTTCCGTCAAGTGACATATAAACAGCAATGCTTTCGCAAGTTTCATGATCCTTTGCAACATTCAAAAGAACGTAGTTACCGCCCTTGAAATGCTTGTAATGACCACCTTGAACAGGCTTTCTTCCGTCGGGAACACCGAGCGACTTCACTCCGTTGCCCTTGTCAGCTGCAGGAGTTACGCAGGATATCTTCTTTTCCTCTGCAACCGGTTCCTCGATCTCAGGTGCGGCAGACTGTTCTGTCGGTTTTACAGCTTCAACAGGCTTCTCTGCCGGCTTTACAGTTTCTATCGGCTTTTCCTCAGGCATAGCCGGAGCAAGCTCACTGTCAACGAGGATCATTGAGCAGTTCTTCGGAACTGTGATCTCAGCATTTCCGCCGTTAACGTTAAACTGTCTGCCGGAAAGTCTGTCGGCAAGCTTCGGATACTTTGTATTGAAACGGAATGTATAGTCGCCGTCGCTGATATTGAGCGCAACATAGACAATATCTCCGTCTTTTTCACGTTTGAAAAGGAACGTCTGATTTTTAAGATCCATTTTCGCATAAGAACCGGTTTGAACGGCAGGAATGCTCATACGGATAGCGCCGAGCGCTGAAATATGTTTAAGCAGCTTTTCATTCTGTTCGGGCATATCAAGCTCAATGCACGGACGAAGCGGAAGATCAGCTTCTGCGCCGTGACCTTTTTCACCCTTGATGCCGAATTCACTTCCGTAATATACCGATGGAACACCGTACATCATATACATCATCGTATAGCAGCACTCAAGATGATCCGGATTACGCAGAACTGATGCCAGTCGGACAACATCATGGTTATCAAGGAAATTATACATATAGACATTGCCATACTGACCGAGCTGATACTCGATAGAATGAGCAATTTCAAAGTAGTTGCGGTCATTGTGCGAAGAGTAAATTCCCTTATAGCACTGATAATTTGTTACACAGTCGAACATTTCCGGATTTGCCCAATGCGCATAGTTTCCGTGAATGATTTCGCCCATGAGCCAGAAATCAGGCTTTATTGAACGTGTGAAGCTATGTACACGCTTGATAAAATCATCGGTCAGACAATCTGCGGCGTCAAAACGGATACCATCAATGTCCCATTCATCTATCCAGAATTTTATAGCTGAAAGCAGGTAATCCACAACCTCACCATTGTGAAGATTAAGCTTTACGAGGTCGTAGCAGTTGTTCCAACCCTCATACCAGAAGCCGTCATTGTAGCCGGAATTTCCGCCGAAGTTAAGTCCGCAGAACCAGTCCTTGTAGCGTGAACCCGACTTGTTCTGGCGAACATCCATAAACTGAACGTTATCTCTTCCGACATGATTGAAAACGCCGTCAAGAACTACACGGATGCCATTTTTATGCAGAGCATCGCAAACATCCTTGAAGTCCTGATTTGTACCGAGTCTTCGGTCGATAACTTTGTAATCGATCGTATCATAGCCATGCTTTACCGATTCAAAAACAGGGCCGAAATAAACGACATTGAAGTTCATCTCTTTAAGATGAGGGATCCAGTCGATGACCTTACGAATTCGCGGAACAGGTTTTTCAGAGGATTCTGCATGAGTCGTTTCGCAGCCGCAGAAACCGAGAGGATAAATATGGTAAACGTTGCTTTTTTCGATCCAATGTGACATAATATGTACCTCATTTCATAAACTTTTATTATTATAACACATTTGGCAATATTTGTCCAGTATTTTTTTATTTTTTCAATAACTAACGATAAAAATTTCTTACCAAGTTTGTTAAACTTGTTGAAATTCGTTCGGAATTATGCTATAATGTAAAATGAATTATTATGTCAAAGGAAGTGTATTATGACACAGGAAAAAATTGACCGTATAAATGAACTTGCTCGCAAATCAAGAACCCCCGAAGGTCTGACCGAACTTGAAAAAGCTGAACAGACCGAACTGCGGAACGAATTCCGTGCCGCTTTTAAAGCAAATCTTGAAGCGCAGTTACAAAATATCGAGATAGTTGACGACAAGGGAGGAAAAACCTCATGAATAACAGCGTTCCAACGCCTTGCTACATCACAGACGAGGCGCTGCTGCGGCGAAACCTTGAAATTCTCAAAGACGTTTCTGACCGCTGCGGCTGTAAGATACTTCTTGCACAGAAGGCTTTTTCGATGTACTGCACATATCCGCTGATAAAGCAGTACCTTTGCGGAACAACTGCAAGTGGACTTTATGAGGCACGACTCGGTGCAGAGGAAATGGGCGGCGAAGTTCATGTTTTTAATCCTGCATACCGTGAAAGCGACTTTCGTGAGCTTGTGAAGATATGCGACCATATCGTTTTCAACAATGTTGCCCAGTTTGAAAAATTTTATCCGATCGTCAAGGAAAGCGGCAGAAAAATACATTGCGCAATAAGGGTCAACCCCGAATATTCCGAGCAGGAAACCGAAATCTATGACCCGTGTGCACCGAATTCACGGCTTGGGTCTGTGCTTTCGGCGCTGCCCGATAAGCTCCCGGAGGGAATTGACGGGCTGCATTTTCATACGATGTGCGAGCAGAATTCGGACGTTCTCGTTCGTACATACGCCGTTTTTGAGGAGAAGTTCGGAAAATATTTTCCTCAGCTTACATGGCTAAACTTCGGCGGCGGACACCACATCACACGCAAAGACTATGACCGTGATGCGCTGTGTAATCTCATCACGGATATTAAGTCACGCTATCCGCTTGAAATTTATCTTGAACCGGGTGAAGCGATTGCGCTAAATGCAGGTTTTCTTGTTACCGAAGTGCTCGACATTTTCCAAAACGGCATGAACATTGCTATTCTTGACACTTCTGCGGAATGTCACATGCCCGATGTGCTTGAAATGCCCTACCGTCCGAACATTACCGGCTCGGGAAAGCCGAACGAAAAGGCTTACACCTATCGTCTTGGTGGACCAACCTGTCTTGCAGGCGATATAATCGGTGATTACAGCTTTGACGCTCCGCTTTCGGTCGGCGACAGACTCGTTTTTGAAGATATGGCGATATATTCTATGGTCAAGAACAACACATTCAACGGCATTCCTCTGCCAACAATCATCTACCGCCGTGAAAACGGTGACGATCAAATAGTTAAGTCTTTCACTTACGATGATTTCAAATCAAGACTTTAAAGTTAAAAGCTGCACGATTTTTTCGTACAGCTTTTTTCATACAAAAACGCTTCGCAGAATTATCTGCGAAGCGTTAATTTTATTATTGAGTTAAGTTTATTGAAGCTTAGTCATCAATAACAACGAGGAGGTAAGAACCACCCTTTGTGAGGTTGAGATTTACACGACCTGTTGAAGAAACTGTGCCTGTAGCCTGCTTAACAAGTGAGCCGGATTCAGAGAGGCGGTATGCCTTAACTGTGCAGCCAGCTCTCTTTGTGGAGAACTTAACGTTAGCTGTTACTGTGCCGCCGAGAGAACCGTCTTCGCCGATTCTAACCTGAGCTGTGCTTACAGTACCTGCATTAATCTTCTTAGCCTTGTTAACAAGAGAAGTCTTAACATCCTTAACGTTGTACTTAACTTCTACATCGAGGTCAGAAGTTGTGCTTACCTTGCCCGGCTTAACTGTGATCTTGGAGCCGTTGTCGTTAGCAAATGTAAGTGTTACATTCTTAGTCTTTGCAGCAGCGAGAACAGCAGCAGGAACTATAGTACCATCGTTCATGTTGATAGTGTAGGAAGCACCGGACTTAGCCTTGTTTGTGATGTAATAGGAAATATTTGTCCAACCGGCATACTTAGAAGCACCGTTGATAGCAGGTGAACCTGCAGGAACAGTAGTAGTTGTTGTGTTGTTATTCTTATTTCCAAAGATGTATGTGTAGTAAGGATCATCGTTTGTTGTGCTTGATGCTTCCTTAACAACATAGGAATAAGAAGTAGCCGTAGTAGTGTAAGAACCGTTTGTGGAATCGAAGTAAATTGCCTTGCCGTCAGCAGAGGAATTTACAGAAGTGTAATTGGAGTTCTTGGAAGTACCTGTGTATCCGCCGCCGTAAAGTGATGCAGCAGAAGCAGATGTATACCAGCTGCCGTTCTTACCGAGGTAAGAAACTTCGCTTGCAGCTCTGTATGCAGCAGAATCGGGGTACCATGTTGTTACTGTGGTTGTCTCTTTGTCATCAGTTTTGTTGCTGCTATTGCCGGATTCAGTTGTGTTGTCATTATCGTTAGGCTTGCCTTCGATTACAGCAGAGAAATCAGACCAACGGTTGGAATCAAGGAGATATGCTGATATTACAGTAGTTGCATTTCTTGTTGATTCTGCAATAATCTCACCTGTGAATGCATAGCTCTTGGAATTTACATAATCGCCTGTTGTACGATAGTAGCAATCAGTAAGATCAAGTGTGCCGCCAGCCAAAGTAGTATATGTAGCAGTTGAAGGCTTGATAAACTGACCGGTATGAGTTCCAAATACTACAGATGTTGCACTATCATCAATTTTGATTGCAGTACAAGTAGCTGCGTCTGCATACTTGTAATCATCAAACGCATAGTTTGAAGCCTTATACATCTCATCGAACTCATTCTTTGCCTGAGTTGCAATAGCATTAAGCTTTGTAACCTGCTCTGAAATATATTTAGTCTGATTGGAACCCCATTCGGATACGGTTATGCCGCCATTTGCAGTAGCTGTTGCTGCATCTCTATAAACTGTATGTCCTGCAGCAAGACCTGCACAGCTTATACCAAGAGTATCAACACTTACAGAAGGTGTAGTAGTATTCTCTCTGAAATACTTATCAGCTGCAGTTCTAATATCGCTTACTCTCTTAGTAAGATCAGTTCTATAATTATTGATAGTCTGGCTGAAATCAGTTGAAAGAGCATTTCTTGCAGAACCATACTTCGAGGAGTATTCTGACTGGTTCTTGGAAACAATTGTATTTACAGCAGCGTCACGCTCTGACTTAGATTTAAAATAGAAAATCCAGCTGGCAGCCGAGCCATCTCTCTGACCTGCATATTCTTCAGGAAGAACAGGTGTCAAAGCAGCTGTAAGAGCATTTCTGCTCATATATACCCACTTATTGTTAGCAGTATCGAAATTTACAGATGAATAATTCTGAATATTAGCACCACTAACAATTGTTACAAAATCATCAAGAGATGCAACAGTAAATCCGCTTGTAAATACATCCCCCGATTCGGTTGTAGTAACATAGTCATTATTGATTGCAGCGCTGTTAACCACTGCAGCAAACTGCTTTGTAGCAGCAATACCGCCATAAGTGAATTCATATACATTAGTAGGATAAGCTTCTGCGCTTGCAACCATTGCAAGAGAAACCATAGAAGACATTGCTGTAAGACCTGCAATGCCTACGGCAGCACATCTGCCAAAATAAGTTTTGCTCATTTTAAATATCTCCTTTTCTCATTTAAATTTACCTTAATTAATATTATGGCACAACTGTCCATAACTGTTCACGAGTTTATTATAACACAATGTTTCCACAATTGCAATAGCTTTTTTGACAAAAAATATTACAATTTAATTACACTTTGGCATATTTTGTTCAAAATTTGTTGCCAAAATGTCGGATTCAGTTACAGATTTTTACTGAATTTCGATTTTCGCCGTAAAATCGGAAGCGCAGGGGCGAACATCACGGGAGGCAAGCATATAAAGATCGGAGCTGCGGCAGGCAAGTTCAGCCTGACGTATAAGCTGCGGAACTTTGAACTTGTCAACGAGGTCTTTGAGTGAGCTGGAGAACGGAATAAGGTATTTATCCATAGGATTTGCAAGCTCGGGATTCTCCTGTGCGGCTTTGATGCGCTCGTTTGCGGCTTCTGCATTCGCTGCGGCCGCCTTTATCACTTCTGCACCCTTTTCGTTGAATGCGAGGATCCTGCCGAATGCAGGAGGGATAAGCAGGTCGGTCTTCTTCACGCCGAGGTACATATTAAGAAGTGCACGGCGGAACTTTGCCTGTGTATAGCGCTTTGTATCTACCATTTTAAGGAACTCTTCAACCGAGTTTGCAGCCTTGCCCATCTGTGCGATACGGTTCTCAACGCCCTGTGCGATATCGGGAACTTCCGAGATGAACTTCGGTGAAGCGGTTCTGAGCACATAGAGAAGCTCACGTTCAAGGTTATCGAAGTAAGCGAGGTGGTCTGCTTCGTCATACTCCTCAACGGCTTTCGCCATATCTTCGGGAACAAATGCGCTGATATCATCTCCGTCTTCGATCATTTCACGGAGCTTGGAGCCGCTTGCAAAACCGTCTGCAGTTTCTTCGCTGTCATGTCCAACACCTGTGCGCTTTACGGTAAATGCGTCAATGTCAACGCCGAGAACTTTCATTGCACGGAGATATTCAACAGCGAGCGTATTGTTCGGTGAATCGAAAACGCCGCCGATGATAGGGCCGTGATCGGTCGCAATGCTTGTCTGCAATGCTTCGGGATAGTTCATTCCCTTTTCAAGATAGGGTTTGAGCTTTTCGGGCGTTCCTGCGGAGAACGTTGCCATTGCTGCGTTTTTCAACAGTTCGATATCGCCGCATTCGCTTCCGAACGAGATACCGTCAACGCAGCCGAGTGCAGCAAGCATCATAACACCTGCACGAGCAAAGTACTCTGCACTTGCGAGCGAATATGCAACAGGCATTTCGATAACGAGGTCAGCGCCGTGGTTAACAGCGATCTGCGCTCTTTTGAATTTATCAATGATCGCAACGTCGCCCCTCTGAACGTAGTTTCCGCTCATAATGCAAACGATATGGTCAGCGCCGTGCTTTCTTGTTTCTTCGATCTGATAGATATGACCGTTGTGGAACGGATTATATTCACAGATAATGCCGTATGTTTTCATTAATTTTGTTCCTCCAGAAAATTATCCATACTTATCCATACAATATATAATGTGTAATGTAAAAAGCATAAAATATGGACAAATAATTACAAAAATCTAAAGATATTGTAATTCTCTTGATTTTTGCCGTATAAAGTAATAATATAAGATTAATGCAGTTTTGTCAAGTCTTTTTTTATTTTTTACGACTCGACTATATGAAAGGAATGGATTATATGTTAATTTTGGTTGTAAACGCAGGCAGCTCTTCACTTAAATATCAGCTGCTCAATATGGATGACGAGAGCGTTATCGCAAAGGGTAACTGCGACCGAATCGGCATTGACGGTCACATCTCACACAAGACATTCGACGGCAGAAAGGTTGACGCCGACTGCTCGTTCCCTACTCACACAGAAGCTTTCGCAAAGCTTGTTGAAGTTCTCACGACCGGTGAGGCATCCGTTATCAAGTCCATGAGCGAGATCTCCGCAGTAGGTCACAGAATCGTGCAGGGTGCAGAGGTATTCGACAAGACAACTCTCGTTACCGATGAAGTTATCGACAAGATCGATGAAATGAGAGAGCTTGCTCCTGTACATAACCACGCTCACGCACTTGCGCTCCGTGCCTGCAAGAAAGTTCTCCCCGAGGGCGTTCCTATGGTCGTGGTCTTCGATACAGCTTTCCACCAGACAATGCCCGAAAAGGCATTCATGTATGGTCTTCCTTATGAGGACTATGAGAACTACCATGTAAGAAAATACGGCTTCCACGGTACTTCCCACCGTTTCGTTTCCAAGGCACTTGCTGACGCTATGGGCAAGGATATCAAGGATCTGAAGATCGTTTCCTGCCACCTCGGAAACGGCTCATCAATTACAGCTGTTGACGGCGGTAAGTCAGTAGATACATCAATGGGCTTCACTCCCCTTGACGGTGTTCTTATGGGAACAAGAACAGGCGCAGTTGATCCTTCAGCTGTTACATATATTATGGAAAAGCACGGTTTCTCCGCTTCCGAAATGAGCGAATACATGAACAAGAAGTCAGGATTCCTCGGAGTTTCGGGTATTTCCAGCGACAACCGTGACATCACAGCCGCTGCTGCAAAGGGCGACAAACGTGCTATCCTTGCTTCCGAAATGCTCCAGTATCAGATCAAGAAGTATATTGGTTCTTATGCAGCTGTTATGAACGGACTTGACGCTGTTCTCTTCACAGGCGGCATCGGCGAGAATGCTTGGGAAGTTCGTGAGGGCGTATGCGAGAACATGGAATTCCTCGGCATCAAAATAGACACCGAAAAGAACAAGTCTACAAGAGGAGAGCTTATCAAGATCTCCACTCCCGATTCAAAGGTTGAAGTTTGGATCGTTCCAACAAACGAAGAGCTTCTTATCGCAAGAGATACTCTCGCAATGATAAAGTAAATTTTTCATGAAAAACGCTTCCGTAAAGCTGTATGCTTTCGGGAGCGTTTTTTTGTATTGCAAGCTGTTTGGATTTATGTTATAATAATTTTAGCAAATTCGGTTAAGCTATGGTTAATACAAAATTGGAGGAATGAAAAATGAAAACTTTTTCCTACACGATCACAGACGAGATAGGTCTTCACGCACGTCCGGCAGGTCTGCTCGTCAAAGCAGCGAAGGATTTTTCAAGTGAAATAACCATTGAAAAGAACGGCAAGTCCGCAGGCGCATCAAAGCTTATGATGCTTATGGGACTTGGCATAAAAAACGGCGATACCGTTACTGTAACGATAAACGGCGCAGATGAAGAAGAAGCTGCAAAAGCAATGGAGAAATTTTTCAAGGAAAATCTTTGATTTAGTGTGGAGTTTGGAGAGTGGAGTGTGGAGTTGTTTTATACTAAACACCATTTAAAATTTGGAAAAAATCAAGCCGACAATCTTGTAACTGTTGAAAACAGTGAGTTGTTTTTAACAACTTTTTATTGGATTTAGGCGCAGATTTTTTCCTGTATTTTATTGGTGTTTATACTATAGCAAGACATAAAAATAGACTGACAAAAGTAGGCGACGGCAAAGCTTGAAGAGTTAGGAACGAACCTGCAGGCAGGCTTGATGCCTGCCAAGGGTGAGTGACGACACTATTCAAGCTTTGCACCGCCGAACTTGTCAGGATATTTTTGTGGATTG
>JBJEQL010000168.1:0-3227 GCA_051881735.1 Oscillospiraceae bacterium | reverse complement strand
GATACTCTACAACGGCACGGAAATTCTGACAATGGGAGCAAAATTCAGAAAAAAGGTGGGTTACACTCCCCAGCTGCAGGGAATGTACGATGATTTCACAGCGGGACAGTTTCTCCGATATATCGGAGCACTCAAGGGAATGAAGCACAAGAACATAAAGGCACAGACAGCGGAAAATCTCAATCTTGTGGGACTTGATAAGGTGGCTCATAAACGGCTCGGTTCATTTTCGGGCGGTATGAAACAGCGTGTGCTCCTGGCGGCAGCAATGCTTGATGATCCCGAAATACTCATTCTTGACGAGCCTACGGCAGGCCTTGATCCCGAGGAGCGCATACGGCTCAGAAACCATATTGCCGAAATATCCGCAGACAGAACGGTTATCCTTGCAACTCATGTTGTAAGTGATATTGAATGTATCGCACAGAAGGTCATTCTGCTGAAAAAGGGAAGGCTGCTGCGATTCGGAACTCCTATGGATCTGATAGATGAGATATCGGACAAGGTGGGCGAATTTCACGGCAGCTTTGATGAAGTAAATGCTATGAAGGAACGCTTCGGCAAGGGGCAGATGATGCAGCGAAGAGACGGTTTTGTTCTCCGTGCAGCAGAAAAAGACCTGCCGCCCGAATTTGTTCCTGCGGAGAATATTGACCTTGAAGACGTGTATTTATTCTATGCGGAGGGACGTGAATGAACGAGCTTAAAAGGATTTACGGAAGGAAAATAATAATGCTGTCGGCAATACTTGTGCTGATGAATTTCGTTTTGTTTATCCTCTCCTGCGACAGCGAAAGAGATATAACAGCAGTCGGCGATGAACTCGCAGAATACATATCGTCCTACAGTCAGACCATAGAAAGCACCGTAAAGCAAAGTCAGGATCTGAGTATGCTGAATATTTACAGTGACGGCTTCGGCTCAAAAAATATCATAAAGACGGCTGAGGATTTTTCTGCATTATCGGATATTAGGCTCACTTACGGCGATAACCGAGGCGTTGTGATACTATCAGACTATCATATGACCGATCTGATCTTTGCGTCATTTATGATGATCATTTCGGCGGTGCTTCTTGCGGAGCGCAGAAACGGTCTTGCGAATCTTATACGAAGCACATCGGGAGGACGGACAAGGCTTTACTTTTCAAGGATAGGTGTGCTTATCATATCCGCTGTGCTCGGAGCAGTATTGCTGTACGGTGGAAATTATCTCGGAGCAGTTCTCACATTCGGCGATATGGGCATATCAAGAACAATACAGTCCGTTCCCGAGTTTTCAATGTGTACTTATCGGATCTCTGTCGGAGAATATCTGCTATATTCGGCAGGCGTAAAAATACTTGCGGTATCAGCGGCAGCTTTGCTGTTTTTCACGCTGATAAGTCTGCTGGGAACTGTGGGAGCATATCTTTTCGGAGGGATTTTTGCGGCTGTGCAGGTACTGTTTTATCTGCTTATCCCGTCGGTATCATCGCTGAATGTGCTGAAATATGTGAATATATTTGCTGCCATAAGAGCAGATGATTATTTCAGAGTGTATCGGAATTTGAACATATTCGGCAGACCTGTTTCCATACTTGATACAGGCATTATCTTCTGCATATCGATTCTGATTATATGCTTTATTTCGGGGATATTTATCCACGGAAAAATGTATCTTAAAAGCGAACATTTTGCCGAAAGAATCATTCTTGCCGGACGAAAGCTTGCCGAAAAATATGCGGTATGTCGAACTCTTTTCGGCTGGGAGGGTTATAAACTCATTGTCCGTCAATACGGCGGAATAATTGTGATATGCGCATTTCTTGCGGCATATTCGCAGGCTGTGAAATATGATTATTTCTATCCACAGAACCCTTATGAGCTTGAATGGTATGCGAAGTACGAGGGCGAAATGACAGCAGAAAAGCTAAGTGATATGGAAACACAGAAGGCACGGCTTGAACGTTCAATTGCCATGTTTCAGAGAATGCTTGATAAGATCCTATCCGAAGAGCCTGTAGACTGGAATTCATGGGGTAAAACCAAAGCCTTTCTCGATGAGGCTCAGGCAAAATATGATACTCTTTTGCCTATAATGGAAAATGTCCGAAGCGGTATGGAGTACACCGAACGGACGGGAAATCCTATAAGTCTTATCAAGCCATATTCATACGATCTGTTGTTCAGACGTGATGTAAAGACTGTCCGTAGAAATTCGCTTTTTATCCTGATAGGCATTATCTGTGCCGTATCGGGAGTGTATTCCTTTGAACGTCAGAACCGCATGGACGGAACGCTCCGCTCGGCATACAGAGGACGGACAGCTCTTAACATCTGCAAGATAGTATGGGTGGTTCTGATATGCGCTGTATTATGCGTGGCTGTACATTCGGTACAGCTTATCCGAATTGATATGCAGTTAGGACTGAATGATCTTAATGCACCCATACAAAGCCTTGATTTTATGAGGGACTATCCGACTTATATGACGATAAGGCAGTATATTATCGGCAAATTTACCGCAAGAGCAACTGCCGCCTGTATTATAGGTCTGGTATGTTCGCTTATCAGCAGGATGTGCAGTGATATGTCTTCATCAATGGGGATATGTGCATTTGCGACTGCGGCTTCATGCTTTATTCCGCAAATCGTTTCCGAAACTGATTGGGTAAGTGCACTGTTTTGGATAGGAAGATAAGCAATAAAATTTTGTTTCTTGAAACATTTAGATGTATTGATGTGTTTTGTAAATAAAAGACTTTTCAATATATACAAAATTACACTTTATAAGTCATAACGCAAAACAGACTTGCACTTTCCAAACTGGAATGAAGTAAGCCTGTTTTTTATTTTGATTTTTTTACCGACTTCAATTGCTTCGTAAGATTCTGACAAGCATAACAATTCTGAGAACGTAAAAAAATCATGATTCAGCAAATGTGATAATTTGCATGAGTAGCTATTTGAGTAAAATCGAGAAACAGCAAATTGTTACAGTTGCTTCTTGCTGAAAAAGGTGATTTCTCTAAAAATGACAAAGCGTATATATGAGTTTATAGACAAATCTCTTGCCATTGAGGAATAGCAGAAAGGCTCAATACACATTTTCCCTTTTTGGAGAGAAACGCTAATACGGATGCCGGCAAGAAAATCAAAATCTGCTCACAAACAAGTTGTAAACGCATTGAATTAATAAGGTTGAAAAAAGAGGTTGGCAGAATGTCGCAAGTGCAGAAAAGGTAC
>JBJEQL010000167.1:0-3264 GCA_051881735.1 Oscillospiraceae bacterium | reverse complement strand
ATATATAGGATTTCGGCGCAGATTTTTTCCCGTTTTTTATTGGTGTTTAGTATTAATCAGCGTTTCCTTAATCTGCGGAGCACAGCTTGCACGGGGTCAGGTGGGGGTGAAGCCCCATTGTCGTCGATCGCAAACGGTGAAATTCCCTAATACTATACAAAATGCTTGCAGCAATAACATAATATAACAATAAAAAGCGCAATTCACAAATCGGTTTAACAGGTTTTGATTATCATTTCCCGTTTCCGAATTTTTATGTGAATTGCGCTTTTGGATTCGTTAGTTTTTCGGTTATATTGCAACTTTGCGTTGCGCTATGGTTTAGGGGGGCGCTCTTTTGCTAAAGGTCATAAATGACCTGCGACAAGGCGGCGCTTGCCCCTTGACCTTTGCCACCTTTGATAAAGGTAAATACTGTCCTCACTTGTCGTTCGGGCTTTTCTTCGAAAAAACAAGCAGAATTACGAAACTTTTTGTCTGCTTCGCAGTTTTTACTTATTCTCAAATATTGATTTGAGCAGCTGTGCTTGTGAATCAAGGTTTCTTGCTGTTTCTTCTGCTTCTGCGGAAATTGCTGCGTTCTGCTGTACGACTGTTGAGATCTGCATCATGCTTTCGGATATCTGTCTGAACGATTCAGCCTGTTCATCTGCGGTGACTGCAATTTCATCGATAAGTGTATTGCTTTCCGCAATTCCGCTCATCATCGAACGAAGCTGTTCGGCCGTTTCGTTTGCGATCTGCGAGCCGTTTGTGACTGCGATCTTGGTTTCTTCGATAAGTAATGCTGTTCCCTTTGTTGCTTCTGCACTCTTATTTGCAAGGTTTCTTACCTCGTCTGCAACAACGGCAAAGCCTTTACCGTGCTGTCCTGCTCTTGCAGCTTCAACTGCGGCATTGAGGGCGAGGATATTTGTCTGGAATGCAATATCATCGATCGTTTTAACAATGTTTCCGATCTTTGTTGAGGATTCTTCGATCTTCGCCATAGCAGTCTGCATTTCGGCGATCTTCTGTACGCCGCTGTCAACGTTCTTGGTGGTTTCATCGGATATTCTGCTGGCAGTTTTTGCGGATTCGGCATTGTTCTTTATCTGCTCTGTGATAGAGTTGAACGAAGCGGAAAGCTCCTCAACGGTTGCTGCCTGAGTAGACGAACCCTCGGAAAGTCTTGCTGCGACAGCCTGCATTTCGGAAGCCTGACTGCTGATATCTGCCGATATTGCGGTGGTTTCTGCGATAACGTGCTGCTCTTTTTCGTTGAGCTTTACGGTTTCTTCAATATTGCGCTTGATATTTGCAAGCATTGCGTTTATTCCGTCGCTGAGAGTTATATATTCGGGGCAGCTTCTTACATTTACTTCTGCGTCAAGGTTTCCCGAAGAGATGATCTGCATATCATTGATGATCTCGTTCAGACCCTTGATGATGATGTTCTGCAATGCAGAGTTTATGAGCAGAACAATAACTACAAGCATTACAAGTGTAGCGAGTATGAATATAACAACGAGCGAGGTACGTCCGCTGAAAGCTTCACTTCTGCTGATAGCTGCGATAAGGAAATATTTCTCGGTTTCGCCTGTGGAGCAGATCATGCTTTCACCGTCGATCCTTGCAACGATGCCGCTGCCGCCTTTCATAAGCTTTTCGGTTATGCCGATATCGGCGTAATTCGTACCGATAAGCGCATCATTCTTATGAGCTGCAACTGTTCCGTCAGCCTTATTTACTGCCATAACATAGCCGTTGTTTCCGACTGTTATATCTGCAAGTACGTTGTCGATGTTGGTTTTTTCAATTTGATTCTGGAGTCTTGTCGGGGTAATTCCGATTTGAACGATGCCCTTTTTATCTTTTCTCGCAACGCTTACATACTGGAAATACTTGCCCTCGGCGCCGTTCGGCTGGGCGTCCTGTGCGATCTTTAAGGAAGTGTCGTCAAGGATAGGCATAAATTCCTTTGCTTGGTCGCTTGCTGCAAAATCAAAGCCGTAATAGCCCGGGATATTTCCCCATTGGAGAATGCCCTTATCGTCTGTGACATGAAGCTCGTCAACGTCAAGCATTGCTGCGATCTCGTTGAGCTTGTTGAGGTCGTCAAGGATAGAAGGGTCGAGAGCGACCATTTCCGCAAAAGCGTCGGCCTTTGCAATGAAGTCGCTGTTGAGCTGGTCGATAATGCTCTGTGTTTCTACATCATTGTCGGCCAATCTTGAAATAACATCGTTGATTCTGGTTGAAGCGGTGCTTGCGGCTGTTTTCTGCATTATCAGACTTTGTACTGAGAATATTACAATGATCATAAAGACAAGTGCAGCGGAGCAGGCTATAATTATTCGTTTTGTTAGTGTTTTTTTCATAGATACAGTCATCTCCCCAATAAATTGTTTAGCTCTTTAGTGCGATAATATATGCTTTTTTAATTATACCACGAATTATTTGTCAAGTCAATGCAATTTTTGCACATATTATATATTTTTTTGGTAAAACATATCGAATTTATAGGTAATTTGTTGGTTTTTATGCGATGATTGCAGTAATAAGCAAAAAAATCAGCCGCACAAGTTAATGTACGGCTGAAAAATAGGTTAATTTAATCTTAGTAAGAAACGCCCTGCCACTTCATAGCGTCAGCAACCTTGAGGAAGCCTGCGATGTTAGCGCCCATAACGAGGTTGCCTTCATTGCCGTATTCCTTGGAAGCATTGTATGCGTTGTGGAAGATGTTGATCATGATGTTCTTGAGCTTAGCGTCAACCTCTTCAAATGTCCATGAAAGTCTTTCGCTGTTCTGGGACATTTCAAGACCGGATGTTGCAACGCCGCCTGCATTAGCAGCCTTTGCAGGTCCGAAGAGGATGCCTGCTGCCTGAAGCTTCTCGATTGCTTCGGGAGTGGAAGGCATATTTGCACCTTCAGCAACTGCGGTTACGCCGTTCTTGATAAGGATATCAGCGGATTCGCCGTCAAGCTCGTTTTGTGTAGCACATGGGAGAGCGATATCGCACTTGATAGTCCAGATGCCCTTGCAGCCTTCTGTATATGTAGCATTCTTGTGGCTTGTTCTTTCAACGTATTCCTTGATTCTTCCTCTTTCAACTTCCTTGATCTGTTTAACGAGGTCAAGTTCGATTCCGTCGGGATCGTGGATATAGCCGTTGGAGTCGGAGAGAGCAACTACCTTGCCGCCCAGCTCTGTTGCCTTCTCTGTAGCGTAGATAGCAACGTTGCCGGAGCCGGAAACAACTACTGTCTTGCCCTTGA
>JBJEQL010000166.1:0-3280 GCA_051881735.1 Oscillospiraceae bacterium | reverse complement strand
GCGCAGCTCCTTACCTTTACACAACAGGCAGCGGTACATTCCTTAACGAGATAATTGAACTTGTAGGCGCAGAAAACATCTACGGCGGCGAAAGCGGCTGGCTCTCAAATTCCGATGAAACTGTCATCGCAGGCGATCCCGATGTTATCATCACAAGCGTTGCTTATGACGGTTACGATTTCAACGAGATAACATCAAGAGCAGGCTGGGACGTTGTTTCAGCTGTAAAGAACGGCACAGTTTATCAGGTAGGCGCAAATGAAACAAGCCGTGCTTCACAGCACATTGTTGATGGTATCAACGAAATTGCTTCTGCAATTTACCCTGAGATATACGGTGAGAATCCAAAGGTCAACGCTTGTAGTGCTGCAGCTGACCTTGCAGCGTGAGTCGGCTTAACACAACTGCAAAGATAACAGCGGTGATATTATGTGCTGTCGCTTCCATCATAATAGGAATATGCATCGGAAGCGTCAGCGTATCTCCATTTCATATTTTTGCGGCGATAAAAAATGCATTTTTCGACGCACCTCTGCCCGATAACGTTCCGCAGAGCGAAGTCAGCATTATCGCAGGAATAAGGCTGCCGAGAGTGCTTCTCAGCTTCATTGTCGGTGCTGCGTTTTCGGTGAGCGGAGCGGCAGTACAGTCGATACTGCGCAATCCGCTCGCATCCCCTTTCACCCTCGGCACTTCAAGCGGTGCTTCACTCGGCGCAAGCATTGTCATTGTCACGGGATTTTCGCTGTTTGGAAGCTATTCCACAGCGGCAGGCGGCGCAGTATTCGCCGTTTTGACGATGTTTTTGATGATATCCTTTGCAAAACGTCTTGACAGAAGCCTGCAAAGCAGCACGGTCGTACTGACGGGCATGGTGCTTTCACTTTTCATAAGTGCGATAGTGACCCTTATGGCTAATTTTTCTGACGAGAAATACCGACAGCTTATGAAATGGCAGAACGGCAGCTTTGCAGGAAGAGGGTTCAGCTATTCCGCAGTTCTGCTTGCGATTTTTGCAGTATGCTTCACCGTATTCATGTTTAAATCAAAGGAACTTGACCTGCTGACGTTCGGAGATGAACAGGCGCAGTCGATAGGCTTGAACACAGCAAGGTCGAAAACAGTTATGCTTGTGTTTGCTTCGGTGCTTTCAGGAACAGCAGTCGCATTTGCAGGAGTTATAGGCTTTGTTGACCTCATTGCTCCGCACGTTACGAGGAAGATATTCGGCCCACGTCACAAGCTTCTGCTGCCGATGACCGCTCTTGTCGGCGGTGCATTCATGACAATATGTGATGTTGCCGCAAGGACGCTCGCAAGTCCGAACGAACTTCCGGTCGGCGTTATCACCTCAATAATCGGAGCGCCGTTTTTCGCAGCGGTTTTCTTTAAAAGGAAACACTGATCTAATGCGTAATTAGATTTAGGAAACCTCTGAAAATCGCAGGGGCGGATTCTATATCCGACCGAATAACATAATACGCTCAATCGGGCGGATATAAAATCCGCCCCTACGTTTCGTAACAAATCTGATATGCAATTAATTCCAATTTAAAAAATTACGCATTACGCATTGATGAAGCGCATTAAATAAAGGGTGTGTTTAAAGTGCTTGAAGTAAAAAACTTAAGCTGCGGTTATGGCAGCGATATCATAGTTAAAGATGTCAGCTTTACGGTGAATGACGGAGAGATACTTGCTATAACAGGCCCGAACGGCTGCGGAAAAACTACGCTGTTAAGGGCGCTTTGCGGTATCATCCCATACGTTGGAGGCAGCGCTCTGATCAATGGAAAAGAGATACGCTCACTCTCCCGTGAGGAGCTTTCGATGAATGCAGCTCTTCTTCCGCAGACAGGTGCAGGCGGAGAATACTACAGCTTTACCGTCCGTGAAACGGTCGCACTCGGACGCTATGCAAAAAACAAAAACTTCGGCAGCAGCAAAGAGGATGAAGCCGCTGCCGAAAGATATATGGAAAAAACCGATACTCTCTCCATTGCCGACAAGGTCATAACCGAGCTTTCGGGCGGACAGCTGCAGCGTGTTCTTCTTGCAAGGTCGTTTGCGCAGGAGCCGAAGATAATCTATCTTGACGAGCCTGCAAATCATCTTGACCTGAAAAGGCAGATAGAGCTTATAGAAATGCTTAAAGAATGGGCGGAAAGCGGTAAAAGCGTTGTCGGAGTTTTCCACGACCTGAACCTCGCCGCCGAGCTGTCGGACAAAATAATGGTGATGAGTGCCGGACGCACCGAACTGCTTGATTCCTCGGAAAATGTCTGCCGTTCGGAAAAGCTGAATGAGATATACGGCTTTGATATAAGAGAATATATGCGTAAAACTCTGCGGAAATGGGAATGATTTTTCGCAAAAAAACAGACTTTCCTGCCGTTTTTGAACGGTTATGAAAGTCTGTTTTATTTTTTTATTCTACTGTCATTTTAATTGCTGTGCCGTTTTCGTCCAGCCAGCCGTTTTCCTCAAAAAATTCCTCAAGGCAAAGTCCGCTGTCCTTGACCTTATGCGCATAGTAAACGCCGACAAAACGGTAATGCCACGGCTCGTAAATAATGCCCGTTTCGGCTTCTTTTCCCTCGGGATAGCGCAGGATAAAACCGTAATCTGCAGCATTTTCCATAAGCCACGCATAAGCCTTGGTATTCTTGAAGCCGTCATCGTCGAAGCTTACATATTCATCGGAAAAGATATCCGCTGAAAGACCTGCGTTATGCTCACTTTTGCCCGGATATGCAACCTCTTTTTCAGTATCGAGGACTGCTTCTTCGTAACTCATGCCGTTGTTCACACGCTGCTGAACGCTGCGGTCAAAGTTATACTGCTGATACTCGATAGTGCGGTAGGCAGAATTCACCGTGAGGTTTATTCCGTCCTTTTTCGCAGCTTCAAACATATCGATAAGGTAGTCTGCTGCACGTTCATCAAACTCAAAATCACGATCGCCGTTTGAGTAAACTTTTTTTACCTTTATCCGCTTGTCGTAATCATCGGGTAGAGAATTCTGATTGTTCACAAGGAACATTGCCCATGCGTTGTCGATTTCTTCATCTGCTGTCGTTTCTGTCATGATGTCCTCCGTTTCACCTATGATGATGTCAGTTGTTTCGTCGGATGTCTGTTGGGTACTATCAATCGTTTCTGAAGCTGAACTTGTGACTGCGGCGCTGTCGTCAACTCTGCTGAAAGCAGAAACGATCTTCTTTATTACGAAAAATATAAGCAGTATCAGGACGAGTATCATTATCCACCGCAGGATAAG
>JBJEQL010000165.1:0-3312 GCA_051881735.1 Oscillospiraceae bacterium | reverse complement strand
TGACGAAGGCGGTCTTCCTCTGTGAGTTCATTTTCAGGCTTGGCTTTTCCTCGTCTGTCAGCAAGCCCTTCTACGCCTTTTTCTTCGTATTTGCGCACCCACGCATATATCTGCTGATACGATACTTTGTAGGTTTCTACCGCCAATCCATAGTCTTTTCCGTGTCCTATGCAGAAGGCAACTATTTCTACTCGTTCTTCCTGCGTGGTTTTTCTTCCCTTGGTCATATAGATCTCTCCTTTTGCAGAGCTGCGCTCCTTAAATTCTCTATGACCATTATACCATAAAATCCAGTCTTGCAAAGTAGCATGATGTAGTAGTCCCCATGGTTCCACCCTAAAATCGTTTGTTGACAAAAACACCATTTACCAAGAAAAAAAACAGCCCTGCTTTGCCAGCAGAGCTGTTTTTATTTCAGTTTTCGTCTAATAGGCTCAAGAATTCAGATGGTGAATACACAGGCAAGTTATCTGCGGCATAGTCTTTGAGATTTCTCGTGATAATACATTCCGCTCCTATTCGTTTCGCAGTTTCTATCATTACAGCATCTTCATAATCATTTGTTTCTGCTCCAAGTGCAATCTGGCAATCCACTGCAAAGGTGTCTGCAATGTCGAACAGGACAAACAGTTTGCGGATACATTCTTTTGTCAGCGCTTCATTATGAAGACTACGCCTTAGAATGTAGAAAATATCTGTGACGGACTTTGCAGTCAAGACTCCAGAAAACTTTCGATTGGACACTGCCAGAAAAATTTTTTGAGCGTCGATGTAAAAAGGTTCTCTGTTCTGAAGCGCATCAATTATGACGCAGGTGTCAATTACTGCAGTCATACATTGTCCAGCCTTTCATCGCGTGCTTCCTCTGCGGTAATATCGGCAGGGATTATTCCAAACAACGACTTTGCCATTTCAACACGGTCAGCATTAGGATTGGTGAGCTTTGCCACCACTTTCCCGTTTTTTGTGATAAACACATCTTCTGTTTCAGAAAGCATCAGGTATTTTCCTAGATTCATTTTAAACTCGGTTGCTGTAACAGACATAATAATGCACCTCCTGCTTCATTTTAGTATGTGGTATTCCAATTTCATTATACACAAATCGTACGATTTTGTCAACAGTTTCGTTCGATTTTTTTAACAGTCAGTACGAAATATAACTATTTCACAAGAAAAACAATATACCAGCTATCCATATAATAAACCAACTTAATTGTTCAGATATATAATTTTACAATATTTTCAATATATGCGACCAGCCTGTAGTAATCCCCATACCACTCTGCATACATACTTCCGTCAACATAGCTGACGGTATTCATTCCGAAGTGGATATGTACATTGTCCGTGTCCTCATGAACAGCATAGAAAATCTGATACTTGTCAGAATAGTATTTCGCAATCTCTCCTGCAATCATATAGGCAGTATAAGGATCTACATTCACTCCACCCTCAAAGCTTACAACGAAATGCCTTAGCTGTCGTCTGGTTTCGTCGTCCTTTCTGAAGAACTTCTTCACTGCTCTGAACTGATATGCCGCATAGGCAGGATTAACTCAATACCACCACTAAATCTCCCAGGCAATATCAACATCTTTTCTGTGAATATATATTGAATAACATTTTTCAATATGAAACATTAACGTAGGATTATAGAATCGTTCTTCATAAATCACTATATCGGCAATATAGCTGTTTTCAGAAGGATATATGAATTATTTTTGCAATTCACAAACACCTCTCAACAATCTCCCCTATATCCCCGTCAATACAAATAGCCCGATTTTTTATTTCTGATGGACAGTAGCACTCCCCAAGATTTACGCAAGCATAGACTGCATTTGAGTTCTGCACCGTCATCTTCCAGAACGGATATTTAATGATAACAGGCGTATTGAAACCAACGCCAAGTTCAAGAAGCAGGATATGTGAATTGCTGTGTTTGCTGACAAAATCCTCGTAACGTTTTGCAGCGGCGTACCAGCCCTCGTCCTGCACAAATAAATCGTCACAGCGCAGGTTCATAGTCATCGGTGCGCCGCATACGGGGCATTTGGGTATAAGCTCATCGGGGATTTTCATATCCTTTTGAAGTGCTGTCATTTTGCGGACAGCGGCTTCGTTGTCGTAGGTTTTGTTGTGGCAGGCTTTACTGCATTGCCACAAACCGTAATCCCCCTGCGTATAGAAAAGCCGCTTTTTATCAAAGCCGGCTTTCTGAAATTGATGGTCAACATTTGTTGTCAGTAAAAAATAGTCCTTGTCTTTAACAAGCTTCAGCAGGTCGCTGTAAGGCTTTCCGACAGGCACATCATAACGGTTTATCAGTATATGCCTTGACCACCAAGCCCAGTATTCGTTTAGCGTTTCAAAGGGATAAAAACCGCCCGAATACATATCCGTAATGCCATACTTTTTGCGGAAATCGCTGAAATATTTCTCAAAACGCTCGCCGTTATAAGCAAAGCCTGACGAAACGGAAAGCCCTGCTCCTGCGCCTATCAGAACAGCGTCGGCAGTTCGTATTTCTTCGGAAAGCCGCTTTATGTTATCCGAGAAGCTCCCTGTAAATTTCGTAGTCTGTATTCTTGAAAACATTGAATATCACCTTAATTCCGCTATGGGTATCTTCCTTGAAAGCCGTGACTGTTCTCACCGCAATTTCTGCGGCTTTTCTGTTCGGAAAATGAAATTCACCCGTTGAAATACAGCAGAAAGCAACACTTGAAATTCCGTTTTCCTCCGCAAGCGCAAGGCAGGAACGATAGCAGGCGGCAAGCTGTTCCTCGTCATTCCCTGTGACCTCGCCGCCGATAAATGGACCTACCGTGTGCAGAACATATTTGCAGGGCAGATTGTGAGCTTTGGTTAGCTTCGCTTTTCCGACAGGCTCGGAACAGCCCTGCTTGTGCATAATCTCGGCGCACTCCTGCCGAAGCTGAATGCCCGAAAAGGTATGAATCGCATTGTCAATACAACCGTGACAGGGGCAAAAACAGCCCAGCATTTCGGAGTTTGCCGCATTGACTATTGCGTCACAGCGCAGGGTAGTAATATCCCCTTGCCATAAATAAATATCGCCGCTTATCGGTGTAAGGTCGGACAAATCCGTTATCCCTTTTTCCATTATTTCAGCTTGCAGATATTCGTCCTGCAACTTAAGAAAATCATCGCCGATTGGCATAGGTCTGCGGATATTCATAAGGGCGCGGAGCAGTCGTTTTTGCTCCGTTTCTGATTTCGGAACAGGTGTTCCCTTGTACTGCGGCTGTTCTTCCAACAGCTTGTTGATGAGGTATATTCTCTTTTC
>JBJEQL010000164.1:0-3312 GCA_051881735.1 Oscillospiraceae bacterium | reverse complement strand
TTACTTCTTTCATACAAATTCCTCCTTACATAAATTTTATGCCACAGCTGTCACATATTTTTAAGAATTGTCTGACAACTTCTGCGTCTTCCTCTTCACTAAGGACTTTGTGGTCATATTTTTCACGGATTTCTTTCAAAGCACCGTAGGCTTTGGCGAAGTCGTAGTTGTCTGTTTTATACATAACATCAACTTTTCCAGCATTGGAAATAACGGTAATGCCGCCGATATTATCATGTAACAATAATACTCCAATATCCGAATATGAAAATATTTTTGTTGTTGGGTGATTATGTAACAAAAACAATTCTTTTTCTGAACTGTTATTGAACATATCAAGTGCAAACGGGTTATTAAAAATGTTTACGCTGTTTACATCGCCCAACTCAAATTCATGCTTTAAAGTATTGGGATTGAACAGAAAAGCAACTTCGTTACTATCGTTTTCATACTTGGATTTCAATAAAAGTTCGTGGTGAAGTTCTTTGAACTTTTGATTTTGTTGTTGAGTAAAGTGAGGAATAACTGGCGGATTCGCTTTTGATACGGCAACGTCAGTAATAAGTATTTTAGCATCACGAGTTTTAGCCTGCTGCAAAATATCATTCCTCCCTATATTCATTATATCATTTTCACTCGGTTTGTCAAGTATATTCAAGGCTTTTTTCTCATCCTTTGCCTTCGTCCTATACCCCTGTACCGTCAGCCTGTCCGCTTTCCTCGGAAGACCAACCTTTTCGCAGTATTCGTTGTATTTTGCGGTCTTTTGCTTCACCGTTTCCTTCGCAAGCTTTGCGCCCTCTTTGTCGCCTGCAGCATTAAGCATCGAAACCTCACGCTTTGCCGCTCTGACATCACGTTCAAGCTTACGCTGTTCCTGCTTCTGCTTGTACAGCTTGTCGTTTTCCTCTTTGTCATAGGGGAAATACCGCTGAACCGAAACGCCCTCGATATAAGGATAAATGAAGTGTCCGCAGTTGATGCCGAGGATTCCGTCCGGCTCACCGTAGCTTGAAGTCTTCCAAGCAGGATATTTCTTGTTCTTGCCGCTTCGGCTGAAAATCTTGCCTTGATCGAGTGAACATTTCGGACGAGCTCCCGGATGAGAGCTTGTTTCCAGTAGATCTATTTCATAATCATCCATTCGGGTGAACTGCGCTTCGTGCGCAACGTTGGAACAGGTCGTGCGAACGTCCATGTTTATGTACGCTTCGGGCGACCATTGCCGCCCTCCTGCATCCACAAAAGCAGGAATGCCCCTTTCGGACATTTCCTTGATACATTGCCGAACGGCTGTCTGTCGGCTCTCTGCACCCATAATGACCTTGCCTGCCGCCTTGTTCAGCGTGTCAAGGTGCTGCTGCTTGTTCACGATCTCCGCCGCCTTATACACCGCCGCAGCCGCCGTATTCTTCGCAAAGTACCGCATCACGGTATTTACCTTGTTCAAACGGTCTTTTGCCTGCTTGCTGTACATAGCCGCCGCCTGCAGAGCGGTTTCTTCCATAGTGACAGCTGTACCGTCAATGATTCCCTCCGCCGCAAGCTTGCCGAAGCCCTCGTCCATTTCGCCGACCGCTTTCAGAGCCGCCCTTGTCATTGCAATCTCTTCCATATCGGCAGCAATGCCCGAGTATTCCGCTATCGTGCGGATATTAGCCTTGTCAAGCTTACCGAGAGCTGCGAGTTGCTGTATCTTCCATTGCGCCGTGGGAATGTCCGCCCGACCCTCGGAAAGGTATTCGGCAATGTTCTGCAGAAGATCATCTTCCATAGCTGTCAGAACGTCCGAGCATTCCTCCGCAAGCTCCATAAGTTCAAGCCGTGTCAAGCCTTATCACCGCCGAAAAGGTCGTCAAGCTCCGCACCGCCCATGTTCTGTTCCTTTGCGATGCGCTTGAGCTTTTGCTTTGCCGTTTTCTCGTCGCACTTGAATATCTCCATAACAGCGTCAACCTTGCTCTGCAAGCCTGCCTGCGTGAGCTTGATATTGTTGTCGATAAGCGTGTTCTCGTCAATTATGACATTGTCCTTGAAGCCAACGGAAAGCTTGTATTCCGTTCTCGGAATGTCACCGAGATTTACTCCAAGCTCAATTACAGCACGGCAGAACTCCTCGAAAAGCTCTACAAGCTGATTTTTATGTCCCTTGACCGTCCGAGCCGTCTTGCTCTCCTGCGAGATGACCTCTGTTGCGGTTTTCATGCCCTCGTTCGCATCAAAAGAAAGCGTTCCTGCCGAAAGTCCCGTCTGGAAACAGAGGATGTTCAAAAGCGCATTTATAGCCTTTATATGCTCGTCCACACGAAGCTCGACCGTGTTGTCGGTGATCTTCAAGTCCTTGTCCTCATCGCATTTCAGAGCAACATACGCCTCGTCATCGGCATCGAAATATTTCATCTGATTGCCCGTTTCAATGTCAACGACCGTCTGAACGCAGCTGCTCGGAACGATTATGCGCTTTTTGCCGAGAACGAACTCCCTTGCAAAGCTGTCGAACGCAACGTCAAGCGCCTGCAGGGTATCAAGAGCATTCGCATATACCGAAATGCCGATAGGCGTGTAAAAATCAATGTTGTTCGTGATATCGGGGCGGAAATACTGAAACGTTGGGAACGGAATATCCGATTCAACAAAATCGGGAGCATCCCCGCACAGCTCATCAAGACCGCATCTGTCGCCGATGCCGTTCTCGTCCTTCGACTTGAAGAGGAAGGTTTCCGTTCTGCTCCTGCCGTTCGGAAGAAGCTGCTGGCGCTCAAATACGGTGTAGTAAAAGCCGTTTTTGAACGAGGTCGAACGGAACACAGCCGAGGTTATCCGCTTGTTATCCCAGGAAAGCGGAAGGAAGTCCGCCGCCGATATGTAGTTCACGCATATCTGACCGTCCTTTATGTACTCACGCAGCACTCCGCCGCCCTCTGCGAACGCACGGCCGATCATCTCGGGAACGTGCTTCCAGAAGCCCTGCTCGTTCATCAGTTTGTCAAGATAAGCCTTGTATTTTTCATTGTCGCAAGCGATCTCGACCTGTTCCGCAAAGCACAGCACAGACATCTCATCGCAGAGCGTCTTTCCTGCATTCAGCAGATTCATCCTGCGCAAGCCTTTTTTGTACAGTCCCGAGCGTTTCACTTTGTTCCAGTACGGCTTACCCTTGTAGACTTCGCCCCATTTGTACATATCGTTGTAAAAGCTTTCAAGGTTCGGAACGTCCTCATTCGGGAACGCTGCTTTGTAGTCGCTTAATATCAATTTATCACCTACTATAATAAATTTAGACGTTAAATCCATGACAAGCCAGCCATGGTT
>JBJEQL010000163.1:0-13962 GCA_051881735.1 Oscillospiraceae bacterium | reverse complement strand
GCAATCAACATTTGCAATTATATCTGCCATATTTTGTCTCCTTTTTATGTATTATCCAATCTGGATGGTGAATGAAAAAGCGTATTTTTCACCTGGTAAAAGCTTTATTGCATCGGGCATTTCGGTGAGTTCAGTAACGCCGCTTTCATATACGGGAACGCTTGACCATGGTTCAAGGCAGACAAATTCAGCTGCGTTTGTTCTGTCCTTGTCTTCAAACCATGACGACCATACTGCAATGCAGCCGTTGTTGTCGTAGGAAAGTTTGACCTTGTTATCACGCTTTTTGCTTGCGAGCGCTACCCACGAGGAGTTTGGCTTGCTTTTCATGAAAACATCGTTTTTGAAAAGGTCATGTTCAAGGCTGACCTTGTTTGAACCTTTGAGAATAACATCGCTCTCATTCCGGGCGATGTCCTCATTCTTTTCAAATTCAACGTAGTAATCGGAGAAGCTTTCATCTGAGCTGACAGGGCATCTGAAAGCAGGATGACCACCGAGGAAGAAGAACATCGGCTTGTCGTCCTTGTTTTCGGCTGTGTATGTTACTTTCAGCTTGTTTCCGTCAAGAGCATAGCTTGCGTAAAGTCCGAATTTGTAAGGATAAATTTTAAGCGTTTCATCGCTGTATCCGAGATAGAATTCAGCGGAGTTTTCCTTTGCATAAAGAAGCTCAAATTCGCTGTCACGGGCAAAGCCATGGTTGGAAAGAGCATATTCCTTGCCGTCAACTGTGTATTTCTTTGAAGTCGTGTTGCATATAAAAGGGAAAAGTACAGGAGCATGGCGTTTCCATACCTTCTCGTCAGCCTGCCAGAGATATTCGGTGTCGTTGTTGTCCTTTACCGAATGAAGTTCTGCGCCGAATGAATCTATTTTTACTTTTAATATATCTGATGAAATTATTGTCTGCATTGAGATCTCTCCTTTATTCAAAAGCTGTTTCCCGGCGTTTGTCATATTCGGCGGCGTAGTCAACAAAGCTTATGTTCATGTCAACATATCCCTCGATACCGTCAACCTTTCCATCGCTTGCATATTGCCACATCTGCAGCTCGTAAGGATATTGCGGTGGGTTGTGGCCGTCTTTATATTCAACATACCAGAAATCATAAACGCAAAGCGAACTCATATCATACTTTGAAAGTGCCATTTTTATATTGCTGTAAAGCATTGCGGTGTAGCCACGTTCCGATATTTCACTGCAGAATGCCAAAGCGCATTTGTTCAGAGTATCCATTGTTGTTCCGATAGTTCGTGCATTTGTGTCTTCGGGAAGCTCCCAGTCGAAAACAACGGGGTATTTTATTTCATAATCTTTTATAAGCTCGCAGACATAAACAGCCTCTTCCTTGGCTTCTTCAACGCTTATCGCCTGCGAGTAGAAATATACTCCAACGTCAATACCTGCTGCCTGAGCAGCACGGATATATTCATCGGCAAGCTTGTCACGGTGCATGATGCCCTCTTCGTAACCACGGTAGCCAATGCGTATCATCGCAAAGTCAATGCCGTCCGCCGCTACTTTTTCCCAGTCAATATCACCTTGATGATAGGAAACATCAATCCCTGTTTTAGAAACAGCTTCACCGTTTTCATAGTATGTATATCGGTTTCGCTCGTCAAGTTCAAGATTTGCCCAGTCAAGAGTGTTGAGCGGAACTCCTTCGATCGGAGCGACCCACATATCACCGTAGGTGTTGTCATGATAAAGCATAACATCATCGTCCGAGGAATAATCGTAAACGTTGGTGTTCATCGCTTCTATGTAACTCTCGTTTTCTTCAAGCCGCATGGTGAGGGAAGAAACCTTGTTTTCAAGCCTTATCACCATAGCGAACAGAACGGCGATAAGAATAAAGATTACAGCTGCCGCTATTGTCAGTATAAGTCTGCGTTTAAGGTTATTTCTTTTTAAACTGCCGGTATTGTTTATATCCGGTTCGGCTTTGAACTGCCTTTCAGGAGATGGGATATTACTGTTGGTCATTTTTTAACATCCTTGATAAAAGTGCATAATTGCCTAATAATAGTATATCACTTTTTTTGTTATATTGCAACAATAAATAAATTTTTTATACAAAATAGACTAATTTGCATTGGATTTAATGTGATTATGTCCATCTGACCGGTAAAAAAGCGGCTTTGCAGAGTTTTTGACTGCAAAGCCGTAAGGTTTTAAAGCTTCATCGCCTTTTCAAGAAGCTCATTTTTCTTTTTCCAAAGCTTCGGAGAAAGGTCAACATAATATTTATGCGGGTATTCAAATCGTTTCAGCTCGTCCCAGAGCGTTTCAAGCTGTGCTGCACAGAATTCTCTTATCTGACTTGCCGTAGGTGATTTATAGACGCATTTTCCGCCGTCAAAAATTTGTACCATAAGTTTTTCCGCACGGAAATTTGTGACCATTTTGCGCTTATAGGTATGCTCGGGGTCGAATATCTCGTAAGGTCTGCTCTCGTCTATCTCTTCGCCTGCGCAGGTGAGGATGTCTGCTATCGCTTTGCCGCTGGAGCAGTCGTAAAGTCGCCATACTTCCTTAAAATCGGGGTTTGTTATTTTTGCAACATTTTCGGAGACTTTTATCTTCGGGATTATTTTGCCGTCACGTTCAATCGCTGCAAGCTTGTAAACGCCGCCGAAAACAGGCTCGGATTTTGAGGTTATAAGCCGCTCGCCTACGCCGAAGCTGTCAAGCTTTGCGCCCTGCAAAAGCAAGTCACGGATGATATATTCATCGAGCGAATTTGAAGCAACTATTTTTACATTCGGGAAGCCCTCGGCATCGAGCATCTGACGGGCACACTTTGAAAGATATGTTATATCGCCGCTGTCTATGCGTATACCGACAGGCTCGTCACCTCTGGCACGCATTTCCTTAAATACGGTGATAGCGTTTGGAACGCCTGATTTGAGAACGTTGTAGGTATCAACGAGCAGCGTTGTTCCCTTCGGGTAGCACTTTGCATAGGCACGGAACGCTTCAAGTTCGCTGTCAAACATCTGTATCCAAGAATGTGCCATTGTTCCGAGCGCAGGAGTACCCATTATTTTGTCGGAGATAGTGCAGGCTGTTCCGCAGCAGCCGCCAATGTAAGCCGCTCTTGCGCCGTAAACAGCGCCGTCAAAACCCTGCGCACGTCTTGAACCGAACTCCATAACGGGTCTGCCTTCGGCGGCACGAACAATGCGGTTAGCTTTTGTTGCGATAAGGCTCTGGTGGTTGATGCAGATAAGCAGCATCGTTTCAATGAACTGTGCCTGAATTGCAGGGCCTCTGACCGTTACTACAGGCTCATACGGGAAGATAGGCGTTCCCTCGGGAATTGCCCATACATCACAGCTGAATTTGAAATGGCGCAGATAATCAAGAAAAGCTTCGGAAAAAATTCCTTTTCCACGCAAATATTCGATATCACTTTCGGAAAAATGCAGTTCGTTAAGGTAATCAATAGCCTGTTCAAGACCTGCCATTATCGCAAATCCGCCGTTATCGGGAATACAGCGGAAGAAAAGATCAAAATAGGAAATCGTTTCGCCCATGCCGTTTTCAAAATATCCGTTCGCCATTGTAAGCTCATAGAAATCGGTGAGCATCGTTAAGTTTCTTTCAGAATTCTCCATTATAACTTCATCTCCTTATTCGACCGCCGAAACGAAGCGCACTCCGCAGTCCTTCATAAGCTTATATGCCGCAAGATTTGCAAAAGCGGCGTCATGATACGGTGCGTCGTAGGTTTCAACTGCATTTATCGGAACGATTATCTGCAGCGGTTTGTTTTCCTTGTTAAAGAGCGTTTTAAGTGAAAGGCAGAACTGCATAACGCATATATCGGTGCAGTCGCCGCAGACGATGAATGTATCGGCTGTTTTATGCTCGTCTAAAAACTTCGCAAAAGCTTCTTCATGGCAGCCGTTGGTGGAATTTTTCTCGATAAGAGTGTATCCGCCGACAGCTTTGAGCTCGTCGACTATCTCGGACTCGCTTGTACCCTTGACGCAATGCTCGGGGAAAGCTTCAAACTCAGCGCAGTTCTTTCCGTGACAGTCTGCAAATGCGACCGAGGCGATACCTGCTTTGTTACATTCGGCAAGCAGCTTTGCGGACGGTTCGATTATGCTCTCTATCATTTCAGAGTGCATTGCGCCCTCACGGATAAAACCGTTGATGATATCAACGACTGCAAGGATAGTTTTTGTGCTGTCAAGATCGGAAAGTTTCACGGAATCAAGCGAGTTTATCTCGTTTGCAAGTTCTGCTGCATAAGCAGCAGCCGAAGAAATTGCACTCTGTTCAAATTTTTTCATAAAAACACCTCTTGGATTAAAGTAAAACCGCACAGAAAATGTGCGGCAAATATTTTACTTCTTTACAGTTCCTGCGTTTGACGGAACGTTGCGGACAGCCTGTTTTGTCTTGCGGACATCGGTAAGCGCTGCCTGAAGCGCACTCTCGGATTGTGTGAGAATATCGTCAATGTATTTGTTTGCGGCGTTCTTTACGTCCTTTGCACGGGCCTGAGCCTGATTAAGGATCTCGACAGCCTGCTGCTTTGCTGCTTTGGTTATCTCATCGTTTGAAACGATGACCTTTGCACGTTCCTCTGCCTTGCGGACGATCTGTTCAGCTTCCTTGTTTGCAACGTTAACGATTTCCTTGCGGTCGTTTACGATGTTCTTGGCGTTGCGTATCTCGTCGGGAAGATTGAGTCTGATATCGTTTATGCAGCCTCTCATTTTTTCAATGTCGATAGCACCCTTTTTGCTGCTGAACGGAACAGTTCCCGCATCGTCAAGTATATCGTCCATCATATCGAGAATTTCGTCAATAATCATATCTATACATTCCTTTCTGAGCTTTTGTAAACAATCAGATTACAAAGCACACGTTTTGAAGTTTATCGTTACTTTTTCAGATTGTTAGGTACAAGCCTGTCAATGATATCCTGTAAAATACATTTGGGAATAAAGTGGCTTATATCTCCGCCGAATGAAGCGATCTGTTTTACAACGCTTGAAGAAAGATACATATTCTCCGAGCTTGTTGTCAGAAAGACAGTTTCAGCTTCTTCATAAAGCGTCTTGTTTGCAAGCGCCATCTGAAACTCATATTCAAAGTCGGATACAGCTCGCAGACCTTTTATAATTGCGATAGCTTTGACCTGCTTGATATAATCAACAAGCAGACCGTCCCAGATATCGACAACAACATTTTCGAGGTCAAGTTCGTCAACGACCTTTGAAATAAGCTTAACTCGTTCAATGGAAGAGAACGAGGGGGTTTTTACCGCATTTACCGAAACAAGAACAATGACCTTGTCAAAAAGCCTTGCGGCTCTGCGTATTATATCCGTATGTCCGTTTGTGACAGGGTCAAAGCTGCCCGGATATACGGCGATTCGTGGTGTACTCATAATCATTTCTCCATAGAGATCATTCGTCTGAGGCGTCATCGCCGAATGGTGTTATAAAAATTGTAACTTCGATTTTTCCGTATTTATAGGTCTTTTTCTTTATAAGTTTTCCATAGCTTTCGGGGAGTACCAGTCCTACTTCATGCTCGCATACGATAATTCCTCTGTCGGACATTTTCTCGGCAAGCAACGGAAGTGCTTTTTCGAGGATCCCCTTATTATACGGCGGATCAAGAAATGCGATATCAAATTTCTTGCGGCAGGTGCGAAGATAACCGATGCTGTCGGTGTTGAGTACATCGGCGTTGTCGGCAAAACCACAGGTCTTGATGTTTTCGTTTGTGATCTTGATCGAAGCACGGGATTCATCAACGAATGTGCAGTGCTTTGCACCTCGTGAGATAGCTTCGATGCCGAGCTGACCCGAGCCTGAAAAAAGATCAAGTATCTCCGAACCGTCTATATCAAACTGTACAATGGAAAAAATTGCTTCTTTGACCTTATCGGTGGTAGGGCGGACGTCGCTGCCTTCAAGCGTCTGAAGCTTTCTTCCACGTGCTGAACCTGTAATTACTCTCATATTTTCAGATTTTCCTTTTCAATAAATAGTTACTCATATATATTATAACTCAAAACGGTGCGGATGTCTATACAAATTTCAAATTTTTTCGCCGCTGCAAAACGTTTCGTAATGTTTTTTTGAAAAAATTTCAAAAAACTCTTGACAAATAGTAAAATCAGTGATATAGTGTGTATATACCGATATACACACTATATCACACATCATATACACCTTGGGGGTGATAGTATTAAAATAATGCTGAACGCTGTCAGCGATAAGCCGATGTACGAACAGATAAAGGACGCTGTCAGAAACGCCATTTTAAGCGGAGAGCTTGAGGAAAACTCAATGCTGCCGAGCGTAAGGCAGCTTGCCGCCGACCTGAACGTAAGCGCAATAACAACAAAGCGTGCATATTCCGACCTTGAACATGAGGGACTTATCTACACCTCATCGGGAAAAGGAACATTCGTAAAATCGCCTGACAAAAATATCATTATGGAGCAGTACAGACAGCGAAGGCTTGCTGAATTTGCTCAAAGCGCAGAAAAGCTCATGAACGAGGGCTTCACCGAGGAAGAGCTTTTAAACGCAGTCAGAAATATATCTGAAAGGAAATGACAATTATGGAGAATATTCTTGAAATAAGAAACCTGCAGAAAACCTTTGCAGACAATAAGTTTAAAATCGATATCTCGGAGTTTGATATTCCGTCGGGCGTTATCGTCGGAATGATAGGCGAAAACGGCGCAGGAAAAACCTCGATACTTCGGCTTATAATGAATATCTACGGTCGTGAAAGCGGCAGCATAAAAGGATTTGGCGGCGTTGACAATGTATCTGACGAAGCAGCGTTCAAGAACCTTGTAGGTTTTGTCCCCGATGAGGAGTATCTCAATATGGGACTTACTTCCGAAAAGACAGCAAAAGCGTTCGCAGCGGTGTTCGACAAGTGGGACGATAAGGTTTTTCAAAAGTACATGGATATGTGGCAGATTGATGCCAAAAAGAAGTGCGGAACGCTCTCCAAAGGCACAAAAACAAAGGTAATGCTTGCGCTTGCTCTTGCGCATGACCCGAAGCTGCTTATCCTTGACGAACCGACAGCAGGACTTGACCCTGCGGCAAGGCTGGAAATGCTCGATATCCTTCGTGAATTCGTTTCGGACGGTGAGCATTCGGTAATCTTCTCAACACATATCACGGGTGACCTCGACAAAGTTGCAGACCATATTGCAATGATAATCGACGGCAGACTTCACGAGATGCTTTCCGCCGACGAAGCGCAGGAGAAATACGCCGTTGTTTCGGGCGAAAAGCCTGCCCCCGAAAAGCTTCTTATCGGCGCAAAGGACACTTCGTTAGGCTTCGAAGCGCTTGCACTTCGCAAGGATATCCCTGCTCTCGGAAATGTCAGCGTACGCACACCTAACTATGAGGATATCCTCGTTCATACGATAATCCAAAACCGTGAAAACAGAAAGTAAGGTGGCATTGATATGAAATATTTCAAAGCGACTCTTGCCGCTTGGCGCAGAACGGGAATGAATACTGTCAACTATATGATGAACCTCTTTTCTCTCATTGCTGTCGTTCTGATAATAACTGCTGCTTTCAGCGGCGATAATGAGGGTCATGCCGTGGCAATAATTGGAATATTGCTCCTCGGAATGACGGTGATGTATTCCCATACAGAGTTAACAAGCCGATACTGTTTATTCTACGGCGAAAGAAAATTTGAAAGCAACCCCTTCCTTTTTAATCTAAAGCCCGAAAAAATGCTTCAGGTGATGCCGTTTTCCCGTGAAGAAGCTATGCATTCGTATGTGAACATCGTGCGCTTTTATGAATTTCTTGTTATGCTCCCTATGATAGTTTTCGGCGTAAAAGCCGTTATGCAGAGCTTTTCAACGACCATTATTATTGCAGGAAGTGCGCTGTTTATCTTTTTAACGGTGAGCCTGACCGTATATGAAAAGGTTCTGCTTACTTACAATGGTAAAAAAATATCGAATGCGCATCAATACGGAACATTTTACGGTCTTATAATGCTTTTTTATACTATGAATGAAGAAAGCTTTGTCAACTCCAAATTCAATATGCCCGTTCTTTCAATTATATTCGGAGCAATAACATTAATTGCGGCGGTCGTTTGCTTTGTTGTTTTGAATAAGTACCAAAAACAGCTTATAAGCGACTGCAAAACCCGTTCATTTTCGGGCGAACCTATCGGAGGTGCGAAATGATGAAAAAATACTATTCCGAAAGATTTAACATCGCTTCAAAGGTTTCGCTTATGTTTCTTATTCTTTGTGATATACTTGTTCCGATAATGACATTTCTGCCCATATTCGATGACAGCATCGGAATAGTCATTGTTTTATGGGCAACGGTTTTTTTCCATATTCTGCTGCTTTCGGTTTTCGCTGTTGTATTTCCGTTTGTCGGACCTTCGCCTTCGGAAAAGAAAAGCATGGAAAAATATGCACAGATGTATGCTTCGGTAAACGGCAACACAGGCTTTTTTGATATGAACTGCGTTATTCCCGCAAAGCGCAGAGATTGCCTTGACCTGCCCGTGAAGATACTGCTCGGCACAACGGCTGTGCATTGTATTGCGATGCTTGTCATATCCCTTTTGAGCGGTCAGGATATGGCACAAGTAAGCACGGTTGCTGTAATAATTCATTCGTTGTGCTTGATAATTTCGCCGATAACGGCTATGAGTACGAAAAGAAAATATGCTGTGATTGGCGGTGCTGCTTTTATAGTGATAGGCATTTTGATGTTGTATCTTATTTTTAGAATTCTGATCGACGGAACGGCTTTTCTGCCCGTTCTCCCTCTGCCGATAAGGATCGCAGTTATCATAGCGGCAATGCTTTCAAATATCCTCTTTTTCCGCAAGACCGTTTACAAGGGAGAATTTGCAAGGAACGGCGAGAAAGTGAGCAGATAAGTCAATTTGCCCTGCCGTAGCTCTGCACGACTTCAAGTAAGTCGCTTTCGGAGATATCCTTCGGGGTAACGATAAGCCCTCTGTCCGAGTCGATGTCGTAGCCGTGATAAGCATAAGCAAGCCATACAAGGTGTGCGCATTGCGTTCCGATTATGTTCTCACGGTCGGGGTATTTCTTGGAGAAAACTCCCGTAAAAAGGCGGTACGGCTTGTCGCAGAGCAGTTCAAGAGCAGTATCGGCAATTTCCGAGCGCAGCTGTTCGTCCGCATCTTTAAGTCGCAGGACAAGGAAGTTCGGATAGTGCCGCCACTTTTCCACATCCTGAACGCAGGTCTTTTCGCCAATAACGACCGCTTCAAGCGTCAGACCCTTTTCAGCGTCAATTACTATCGCAGCGTGACCGTTCCGCCACGAAAAAACGTTGGACGAATGGGTGATAAGGATATCTCCTTTTTTCAAAAAATCAAGTGTAACGGTAGGATTTTCGACATATTCTTCGGTTGAAACAGGCGAGTTTGTGAACCGAGTGTATTCTATTTCGGCAAAATAGTTTTTCTGATAGTACAGGAGTTTGTCAAGGTTTTCCAACTCCGTAACAGCAGCTTTTCCAAGCCCGGTCTGCTCAAAAATAAGCTCAAATTCGGCTTCTGTGAGCAGGTCGGGCGTTTTTTTTGATATTTCTTCAAGGCTTTTCTGCTCATACTGCGGATAAATATGCGCCATAGGTTCAATATATATAAGTGAAGATGCATACATTGTCAGCAGAATGCATATCCCAAGTATGCAAATCATGGTTTTTCTTGCGTTTTTTATCATAATTATCTGTCCCGATAAAGGAATTTCATAGTCAAGGAGAATCAATAAGCTTCTGCCGAATTATTATTCCCACAGGAGGATTATTAATGCGTAATCCAACATCTGCAGTTAAAACCGCAAAGCAGACAAAAGTTTAGGTCAAGCCTTTTCAAAGGCTTGCAGGGGTCAAGGGGACAGCGTTCCCTTGTCGCTCTCCGCAGAGAGCGAAACTCCACTAACCATATCGAAATGATTCTCTAAAAGCGTAATAACCAAAGGTTACAAAGCGCAATTCACATTAAAAATCGGAAACTAAGAAATGTTTTGTTATAACAAAAACTTGCAAAACCGATTTGTGAATTGCGCTTATTCTTTTTATCTCAAATAAACTTTCCTCTAAAGTCAAATATACGAACGAAGTGAGTATATTTGACTTTAGATGTAATATGAACAGCTATGCACGGGAAAACTGTAATTGTTGTTTCTCCGTGCATAGCTGTTCATACGATGTCGGGTCAAAACGCTCGGCGCTTTGCTTCTCACGTTTTATCCCCGAGGAAAGTTTACTGTAGGGAAATAGATTATTAAGCGCAATTCAAATTTTGGGTTCAACGGCTTATGATATTCATTTCCGTTTTGCCTTTTTATGATTGAATTGCGCTTTTTTATTCGTTAGTTTTTCGGCTTATCGTTAAAAGCTCTATGCGATAGTTTAGAGAGTTTCGCTTCTGCGGAAGCGACCAAGGGCTTTGCCCTCTGGACACCCACAAGCCTTTGAAAAGGCTTGACCTAAACTTTAGTCTGCTTCGCAATTTCGCTACTTTGTTTTTATTCTCCGACAAGCTCTCTATAAAGTCCGAGATAAAGCTCAGCTGATGTATCCCAGCTGCAGTCGGTTGTCATTGCTGTATGCATAATGTACTTCCAACGCTTCTTATCGTTATATGCGTCACGGGCACGTCTTGTTGCGTCGAGCATATCGTGTGCGTTGTATGTCTTGAATGTAAAGCCGTTTCCGTCGTCGTTGCCTGCGTCCTTGATGCTGTCACGAAGGCCGCCTGTTTCACGGACGATAGGGATTGTACCGTAACGCAGCGAGATCATCTGTGCAAGTCCGCAAGGTTCGCTCTGTGAAGGCATGAGGAACATATCAACGCCTGCATAAATTCTTCTTGCAAGTGAGGGAACAAATCCGATCGTTGCGCTTACCTTATCGGGGTGTCTCCAAGCCATTTCCTTGAAGAAGTCTTCATAGATCTTTTCGCCCGAGCCAACGATAGCAAACTTGTAGCCGAGATTTATCATATCCTCGAAAACATACTTGATAAGGTCGATACCCTTATGTGAAACAAATCGTGTTACGATACCGATAACAGGCTCTGGTCCGTCCTGAAGATTAAGCTCGGAAAGGAGTGCTTTTTTGCATTCTTCTTTGCCCTTGGTGTTCTTGACGGTGAAGTTCTTCGGGATAAGCGGATCGGTTTCGGGGTTATAGAGTGCTGTATCGATTCCGTTGAGGAAGCCGCAAAGCTTATACTGCTTGTCAGCGAGCGCTCTGTCAAGTCCGTGTGAATACCACGGGTCAAGGATTTCCCATGCATAGCTCGGTGAAACGGTCGTGATCTTATCTGCTGTTTCAAATGCAGCCTTCATAAGGTTTACGCAGCCGTCATATTCGAGCAGCTTTGTATGGTACATAGGGATACCGAGGACTTCGTTGATGACCTCCATGCCATACTTGCCCTGATACTGGATGTTGTGGATAGTGAAAACGGTCTTGATATTGTCGAAGCCGTACTGATACTTGTAAAAAATGTTGTAATAAACCGGAACGAGTGCAGTCTGCCAGTCGTTGCAGTTGATGATATCCGGTTTCCAGCCAATATACTTGAGCATTTCCATGATAGCTCTTGAGAGGAATACGAAACGCTCGCAGTCATCATAAAAGCCGTAAAGTCCATCTCTTCCGAAGTAATATTCGTTGTCGAGGAGATAGTATGTTACGCCGTTTACAAGTCCCTTGAAAACGCCGCAGTACTGCTTTCTCCAGCCGACATCAACGGTAAAGTTTGTGATAAATTCGAGCTCGCTGCGAAGTTCGGACTTTACGTTTTTATAAAGAGGGAGAACCACTCTTGCGTCATGTCCGGCTTTTGCGAGAGCGGCAGGAAGTGAGCCTGCAACATCTGCAAGTCCGCCCGAAGCTGCATAAGGGAGTGCTTCCGAAGCTGCATATAAGATCTTCATTAAAAGACATCCTTTCAAAAAATTTATACATTTATGAGGCTTTAGATCTCAGCGCCCTTTCCGAGGTAAAGCGGATAGTTCTGTGAGCCGGTGAGCATACGCATATCGCCGACCTTTACGTTCTTGTCGGATACTACGCAGGAAAGCTCGCACTTTGCGCCGACCTGTGTATCCTGCATAAGGATACAATTCTTGATAACAGCGCCCTTGCCGACCTTAACGCCACGGAAGAGAACGCTGTTTTCAACTGTTCCTTCGATGATACAGCCGTCACCGATAAGCGAATTCTTCACCTTTGCGCCGATGCCGAACTTTGCAGGAGGATTATCTCTTACCTTTGTGTAGATCGGTCGGTTTGCAATAAAGAGCTTATCTCTGTTTGTTGTATTGAGAAGGTTCATGTTTGCCTTGTAGAAGGTATCCATGGAAGTGATCTTGCTGAAATAGCCGTCAAAACGGTAAGCGATGATCTTATAGTCGTGTGTTCTTGCCTGGAGAATATCCTTTTCAAAGCTTACAAGACCTCTTGAATTAGCTTCGAGAACGAGGTTCTTGAGGAATTCCTTTGAAAGAACAAACATATTGAGTGAAACATTGCAAGCGCCGCTTATGTACGGATTTGTGAGAACGTCAACAACTCTTCCGTCATCATTGATGCCGAAAACTGTTGCGCACTGAGCCTGTTCAGCGGAAAGAACATCCTTAGCGTAAACAGCTGTGATATCTGCGCCGGATTCAATGTGTGCGTCAACGATCGGAGCATAGTCAACGTTTGCGATAACATCGCAGTCGGAGAGAACTACATAGTCAGCCTTGGAATTCTTGATGAAATCCCAAACACCGTAGAGAGCTTCAAGTCTGCCTCTGTACATACCGCTTGTAACGTGGCTGAACGGAGGGAGAAGATGAAGTCCGCCGTTTTTGCTTGCGAGGTCCCATTCACGACCTGAGCCGAGGTGGTCAAGGAGTGACTGATAGTTGGATTTTGTGATAACGCCGACTTCGTCAATTCCGCTGTTTACCATGTTGGAAAGGGGGAAGTCGATAAGTCTGTAACGTCCGCCGAAGAGAACGCTGCCCATTGTTCTTGATTTTGTAAGATCGGGGATAGTGCTGTCATGCATATTTGAGAAAATAAGTCCCAAAACATTTTTATTGCTGCTCATCTCAAAGTTCCTCCTGTTTTATACATTTTCCGAAATAATCTGCTTCGGAAGAACCTTTGCATTTTCGGAGATCTTGATATTATGGCCTACAACTGCAATGCCCCAGTCATCTCTGTTGGAGAAGGTTTCGGGACGAGCACCGATCTGTGCGCCGCTGCCTACTTCGCAGTTTTCGCCGACGATAGCATACTCAACGATAGCGCCGGATTTGATAACGGATCCGGGCATGATTATCGAGTCGGTAACTGTTGCGCCGGGTTCGATCTTAACGCCTTCGAAGATGATGGAGAAATCAACTGTTCCTTCAACTACGCAGCCGTCTGTTACCATAGAATTCTCGATAACAGCGTCCTGACCTATGTACTGAGGAGGCATGATCGGGTTTCTGGAATACATTTTCCATGAAGGATCGTAAAGATCGATAGGAATGTTCGGATTGAGAAGATCCATGTTTGCTTCCCAGAGAGAATCAAGTGTTCCAACGTCCTTCCAGTAACCGTCGAAAGCGTAAGCAACGAGCTTTTCGCCTGCTTTCATCATGTTCGGGATGATAGCCTTACCGAAGTCTTTGTCTTCGGCTTCGTTGTTTTCATTTTCGATGAGGTACTGCTTGAGCTTCTTCCATGTGAAGATATAGATACCCATTGAAGCAAGGGTGGAACGAGGATTCTTCGGTTTTTCCTCAAAGTCGATGATCTCGCCGTTGTCGTTTGTGATCATGATGCCGAAACGTGAAGCTTCCTCCATCGGAACATCAAGAACTGCGATAGTAGCGTCTGCGCCTGTCTTCTTGTGGTGTGCAAGCATATCATTGTAGT
>JBJEQL010000162.1:0-3345 GCA_051881735.1 Oscillospiraceae bacterium | reverse complement strand
ATGATCCTGATAAGGAGAACAACACGGCTTACATCGCTGTTGAAGTGAAGCTCTCTTGCCTTTACAACAATATCTCCGGGGAGAATATTGTCAAGCACAACGTTCTTGATGAAGTTGCTGCGGTCATATTTCTCATCGTAATACTGCTTGATAGAAGAGAGAGTTATCGACATGATGCTCGCATACTTTGCAGCGTTTTCATCTGTTCCCTCAACAAACACAGCATAGTCCGGCTTGATATGAGAACCGAACGGTTTATATGTATAGCCATCTCTCACAAAAATGTCGTGAGAATCACTCAGATCAAGGGAAACAAACTCGTTAGTTGTACCGATCTTGGAAAGGTCGCTGCAGGCAACGATAGCCGCAGTTGAATCAACAACACCGATAGTGCAGTCCATTGTATCTTTCATCTGGTGAATAAGTCCCTGAAACAATCTGTTTGACATAGCCTTGTCATCCTTTCATTCCGATTAATTACGGATTTAACATAGAAAATGCATCTGCTCACAGGGAAACGCCGACCGCTTCTTAAAAAGGAACAGCCGATCTGACTGCAAGCTTTTAAGCTTTAATAAAAAGTCACCAAAATTTAATGACAATTTCTCCATTAAATTTATTACACAGTATATTCTATCATATTTTGTGCAAATTTGTGTGAACAATTTATTAATTCCTATACTTTTTAATAAAAAGTTTATGAAAAACGGCGAAAAAACCGATATGTTTTTGGGATTTCTCTCCGCATTTTTATAAAATCAAGTACGCAGGCACAGCAAATCACTTGCAGACAGACGCAAATATTCAAATTATACAAAAGAAGCCGCCGGAAAACTCCGACGGCTTTCAAAATCCGATCTCCAAAAAATCTATCGGTATAATACAAGAAAAAAGTTATCTTGTTTCCTCAGCAAAACCGCTTTCAACAAGTTCAACAAGACCGTCAACAGCAGCTTCTTCATCTGCGCCGTCAGCGATTACTCTGATCTGTGTGCCGCCTACGATGCCGAGCGAAAGGATGCCGAGAAGGGACTTAGCGTTAACTCTTCTTTCTTCCTTTTCGATCCAGATAGAGGACTTGAACTCATTTGCCTTCTGAATGAAGAATGTTGCGGGACGAGCGTGAAGACCAACCTGATTCTGAACAATTACATCTTTAACGTACATAATTCTCTCTCCTAACTCATTTCTTTAGCAATTCAAATTTAAAAAATCAAAAAGCATAGGCGATCATTATTTGTATATTCAAACCGCCCTTTATCTTTTTATTGTTTATATTATACCCCCGAAATTACCAATAGTCAACGGCAATTTGTCATAAATCTGACGTCAAACCGAAAATTCTGCTATTTTGGTTAACTGCGATATTTAATGGCGGTCCAAGTTTGTTTATAATTACTAATTTTATTACCTATGAACAAATTTCCACCGAAATTTATAGTTATTCCGTCAAAAACTTATTAACACAATATATGTCGTTTTACCTCTTTTTGTTCACATCCATATTTTGTTCATATTTTGCAAACATATCAGGACGTCTTTCTTTGGTTATTTCGACAGACATTTTGTGACGGAATTCTGCAATGTTTTTGTGGTGGCCGGTAAGCAGCACAGGCGGAACAGCCTCGCCCTCCCACACCTCAGGCTTTGTATAGTGCGGATATTCAAGCAGACCGCCGAAATGGCTTTCCTCGGTGAAACATTCCTCTGCCGAAAGCACCCCCGGACACATTCTTGCAACCGCATCTATCATCACAAGCGCAGGAAGTTCCCCACCCGTGAGGACATAATCTCCTATCGATATCTCCGCGTCAACGATCTTGTCAAGCACACGCTGGTCAACGCCCTCATAATGTCCGCAAAGCACGAACAGCCGTGGCATCTGCGCAAGCTCGACCGCCCTTTGCTGAGTGAAAACGCCGCCCTTCGGGGACATATAGATAACGTGCGGCTTCTCCTCTGCCATTTCGGCAACGGCATTGTAGCAGCGGTAGATAGGATCCGCCTGCATAACCATGCCCATTCCGCCACCGTAGGGCGTATCGTCCACACGGCGGTGCTTGTCAAGGGTATAATCCCGTATCTGGTGACAGCAGACCTCTATCTTTCCTGCTTTCCTTGCTCTGCCGATAATACTTTCGGAAAGGACGGTTTCGCACATCTCGGGAAACAGTGTTGCAACGTCAATCCTCATCAAATAGTCCCTCCAGCTTATGGATAAGCATTTTACCCTCAGGAATATTCGTTTCGATAACAACATCGGGTATAGCAGGAATAAGCCTTATTTTTCCGTCAGAATCCTTGATGTGATAAACATCATTTGCGCCGGTTTCGGTAACATCGCATATTTTTCCGTAGTTCGTGCCGTCGTCATTGTCAATAACTTCAAGACCGATAAGATCCTGAATGAAATAGCAACCCTCTTCAAGCTCTACTTCGTTTCTGTCCATATACAGTATCTTGTTGCGCATTTCCTGCGCCTGTTCAACGGTGTCAACGCCCTTTATCTTCATAAGCACGATATTCTTGTGCGGATGCGCTCTTTCAATTTCGACAGGAGTTCTTCCCTTGTCAAAATAAAGCGTGTCAAACTCGCAGAGAAACTCACGGGAATCGCACCATGCTTCTACACGCACCTCGCCTTTAAGTCCCTGAACTGCAACTATTTTACCTATTTCAAGAAATTGTTTCATATTTTAGCTCCTGTAAAAAAAGGATATCGTGAGTTTTCACAATATCCCTTTGACTTTTTTAACTTATGCTTCAAATCAGTCGATATCGACCATGATCTTCTGGTTCTTTCTGCCTGCGCCTGCACGCATAACAGTTCTGATAGCCTTGGCAATTCTGCCCTGCTTACCGATAACACGTCCCATATCATCTTTTGAAACATGGAGATGATAAACGATCACGCCTTCCTCGTTAGGTTCATCAACGTCGATCTGAACAGCGTCCTTATCTTCAACAAGTCCGCTGACGATAGCTAAAAGCAAATCTTTCATATATAAAAACTCCATTCATAAATTTTTCCGGAGCAAACGGTTTTTAAATTTTCAAAGGAAACACCTGCGGATGAACGTCTGAGGCGAAAAATCTGCCTCAGCGTCCGCATGATGACAAAGCAAGCGGCAAAAATTACTTAACGTTATTCTTGTCGAAAAGCTTCTTAACAACCTCTGTCGGCTGTGCGCCGTTTGCGATCCATTTCTTAGCCTTTTCAGCGTCAACGCTGAAAACTGCAGGTTCCTTAGTGGAATCATAGTAACCGATTTCCTCGATGAATCTGCCGTTTCTGGGGTATCTGGAATCTGCAACAACGATTCTGTAGAAAGGAGCCTTCTTAGC
>JBJEQL010000161.1:0-3351 GCA_051881735.1 Oscillospiraceae bacterium | reverse complement strand
CGGCCGCAGCTTCGTATTCAAAATCCTCTGCTGCAGCTAAAATTTCATCAAGCACAGGTTTAAGAGACTGACTGTTTACAGAACAGCCCGAGATCTCACCGCACAGCCTTTCGGCTTCATCGGCGTCATATGCAAGACAAGCATCCTTGATGGCATTGAAGTATTCCTTTGCCTTTTCCGCCGTAATTTCGGTAAGCTGCTCATTTTCGACGACAGCTTCCTCCTTCGGAATATCGAGTTCATCAAGATATTCTTGTCCAAGCTCTGCGACCTTTTGGTAAAGTGCAAGGAGCTCGCCGTTCTTTTCTTCAATAACAGTGTAATCTCCTGCCTTGCCCGAAAGCTCAAGCTCCTTTGCAAGCTCGGAAAGCTGCTTTGAGCCAACGGTAAGAGATGAGCTTTTCAGCGCATGGACTTCGATAACATAATTTTTCCAGTCCTTTTCATTGAACAGCTTTTCAATACGCTGTGAAAGCTCGGGAGTTTTGCGGACATAAAGTGCAAGAATCTCGTTGTAAGCCTCAATGTCTCCGCCCGTATATTTTGCTCCCTCTTCTGGACTGAAAAGTGTGTTATTTTCCGTTTTATCGGAATTTTGCACAGCTTCTTCCGCTTTTTCCTCAGAAGTCTGTACTTCTTCTTCGCAAAGGCTTGGCGAAATATGTCCGAAAAGGCACTTTTCAATATCCATTCCCGTAAACGGCTTTGAAAGGTAATCGTCAAAGCCTGCGTCAAGGTAGGTTTGTCTTGCCCCGTGGATAGCGTTTGCCGTAAGTGCGATAAAACAGGTATCGGGCGCAAGCTGTTCCTCCTTAATTTTTTTCAGCGTTTCTATACCGTCCATTTCGGGCATCATATGGTCAAGGAAAACAATGTCGTAGTGTTTGCTTTTCAGCAGTTCAATGCACATAGCACCGCTTGGAGCTGTGTCGAGGTTTACCTTTGTTCGTTTAAGCAGGCTCTTTGCAACAAGCAGGTTTGTTTCGTTATCGTCAACAACAAGAACCTTTGCCTTTGGCGCAATACGGACAACGGTGTCAGAGGTATGCTCCGTCGCCGCTGCTTTGAACCGCTGCTCAAAATCTCCGATAGGCTCAGGCTTAACTATCTTCTGTTCTATTTCAAAGGAGAAGGTGGAACCCGAACCGTAAACGCTTGATACCTTTAGCTCGCTGCCCATCATAGCAAGCAGGCGCTGTACGATAGACATTCCCAGCCCCGTACCTTCGATACTGCGGTTCTTTTCCTGGTCAAGGCGCTGAAATGAAGTGAAAAGCTTGTCCATATCCTCTTCCTTGATGCCTATTCCCGTATCTGTTACGCTGACCTCAAGGCGCAAAACCCCGTCCGCTATACTCAACACATTCATTCTCAGCCGCACATAGCCCTCGGGAGTGTATTTTACAGCATTCGTAAGAATGTTGGAGATCACCTGCCTTATCCTTACATCGTCACCGAAAAGCATTGACGGGATATTCTCGTCAATTTCGTAGATAAATCTGAGCTTTTTCTTTTCCGCCCTTATCCTTATCATATTTACAATATCGTTCACAAGAGAGCTTACATCATAGGAAACAGGCACTATTTCCATTTTGCCCGATTCGATCTTTGAGAAATCAAGTATATCATTGATAATGGAAAGGAGCGTTCTGCCCGAGCTCTGGATATTTGCGGCATATTCAACGATCTGCTTTTCGCTTGATTCGCGCATTATCATTTCATTCATGCCCAGAACGGCATTTATAGGCGTTCTTATCTCATGGGACATATTTGAGAGAAATTCACTTTTGGCTTTACTTGCCTTAATCGCCTCCTGCCTTGCCTTATCAAGTTCAAGCATAGTATTATTCAGTTTCTGATAATCGGGCGTTTCCAGAAAAAACAGAATAACAATTAAAGAAAGTGTTGATACAAACATTACAAGCAGCACATCGGAGAATACAAACTGTAATAAAGCTCCGATCAAAAGCATTTGACAAAAGGATAAAATAGCTATAATCTGTTTTCGTTCAAATTTTCTATGATTATGTATCAGCAATACAGAGCTGTAAATTAAATAATAAAGAGGGACTGCATATACCAATAAATAATACTCGGTTTTATAATACTTGCCTTCGCTGTCGAAATCGAAAATAAAGCCGAAAAATGAATTGGCAGCCAGTATAACCAGATAAATGCCATATACGCATCTGTTGAAAATCACCATGGTTTTATTTTCGTTACCATTATTATGCGCTAATATGTCTATGTATCTGGAATAACAAAAAACCGCACTCATTATACAAGCAAAAGCAACCGTATTCATAATAATATTTATCCATACAGGCACGATTGCGTAATAATTCAGTGTTACTCCCGCAAACGTATCAAAAAATGTGGCAAAAAGCATTGCAATAATCAGATTGCTAAAGCGTTTACTTTGTATTGAATTATTTGAAATTCTAAAGGTGACGCAAAAAACAATTATTATTAATATACAAATAGCTGCAACACCGAACGAAACGTTGTAAACCATTGGCTGCCTCCATAAATCTCGCAAATCATAAATCAAATTACAAAATTCTATAGTAAGTATATACTATTATATAGCATTTGTCAATAATGATTTTGTCCCCACAAAATCAATGCTTATGATATTCTGCCGTCCCTTTTTAGCTTATCCGCATTTCTGCTTATCTTTGTATATACCGTCTGCTGTGTATATTCACCTCAGAGGAAAAGTCTATTTTGCAGTTTTGACAGATATCCGAATAATAAACAAGAATAGCGTTACTGTATCATGCCCACAGAATCTGAACGGCTGATCGTTTTGTATGGGAGCAGGATATGCTTCGATAAGCTTGTCAATTTGCGACATATTTATATCAAGCAAAATTATGTCACACTCGCCATTTTCAAGGTAGGTAAGCGCTTGTTCTCCCCTCATAACGGGAATGACCATATACCGTTCTACAGACAAAGACGACAGATAGAATAATCCAAGTCAAGAAAGGCGACCGCAGGCAGGCTGTCTGCCGTCATTGCAATAAAATTGCAATGTAATTACACTGCAATGCAATTACATTGCATAGGAGTTTGACGCAGAGTGGGCGTATTATAGCCGCCGTATTTTATCCATAGGTTAAATGGTTATTAGTATTATACTAATCTCCGACCGTTCTATAGACAAAGCCGACAGATAGAATAATTCCAATCAGGTAAACTTGTTTACCTTGAAGGCGACCGCAGCAAGGCTGGTCTGTCGGTCAGCCTCCCTGTAACTTCGTGACACCTCCCCTCACAGGGGAGATCACGCCTTATACTAAACACCATTTAAAATTTGGAAAAAATCAAGCCGACAATCTCGAATAT
>JBJEQL010000160.1:0-3368 GCA_051881735.1 Oscillospiraceae bacterium | reverse complement strand
TTCTTGAAACCTGCCTTTGCACAGAAAAGGGAAGCTTTGATTTTCTCTTTGAACCAAGAACATTTTCAGAATATTAAAAAAACTCTGCCGTATTGAAGAATACAGCAGAGAAATATTTTATAATAACTGTTCTTTCATAAGTTTTTCAATTTCTTCACGTTTTGCAAGGTCGTTTGAAAATGCGGTTGCGCCTCCTGCGGCAGTTCCAAGCTTTAAAGCATAACTGAAATCACCCTGTTCAAGTCCTGCGATGAAGCCTGCAAGCATTGAGTCGCCTGCGCCGACCGAGTTTACAGCCGTTCCTTTGCAGGCAGGGCATTTGTGGATATCTCCGTTCTCGCAGACGAGTATCGCCCCCTTTTCAGCCATTGATACAAGGACGTTTTTTGCGCCCATTTTACGCAGCTTCATTGCGGCGGCGATGATCTTTTCATCTGTATCGAGCGTTTCACCGAACATTTCTTCAAGTTCAAAATTGTTCGGCTTGACAATGAACGGTTCATATTCAAGCACATTGAGAAGAAGCTTGTTTGCTGCGTCAACAACAGCACGGATATTTTTCGGCTTGAGCCGTTTGAGTATTTCCTCGTAAATATTCTCGGGAAGACTTCCGGGAACGCTTCCTGCGAGGACAAGCGTATCATTTTTCGTGAGCATATCAAGCTTTTTGTAAAGCTTGTTTATGTCGTCCTCACCGATAGCAGGTCCTCTTCCGTTGAGTTCTGTTTCTATACCTGATTTTATCTTGACGCATATTCTCGAAAAGCCTTCGGGAAGCTCGATAAAATCGGTTTCAACGCCCTCTCTGTTTACACCGTCGGCGATCGCATTTCCTGTAAATCCTGCAATAAATCCGAGTGCTTTCGACTTTACTCCAAGCCTGCCGAGGACGATAGAAACGTTGATTCCCTTTCCGCCAAAGTAAATTTCTTCGGCACTTGAACGGTTGACCCGTCCGACCTGCATTTCATTCGTATGAACAACGTAATCGATAGCAGGGTTGAATGTAACTGTATATATCAAATCGGTGCCCTCCAAATTCATTTTTATCATTTAGGAAACCGCTGATTATTGCTGCGGCAAAGTTCAGCGTTCGTTTCGCCGTTTTGAAAAATGTACGAGTTTACTGCCTTTAATGTCATTCTGACATAGACATTTTGAAAAACGGCAGAAACGTATTAATCGGCGGTTCCTTAATTATACCGCTATGTCGGTAATATGTCAATAGGCTTGCTTCGTTTGGAAGCAGCTTGATACAAGAAAAGCAAACTTCCTTGATATTGAAACGGCTCACAGAAGAGGATATTTGACTGATGGAAACTTGGAGCTGCTGAACTCTGTTTTGAAAAAAGCCGAATGATTTGGTAAAAGATTTACAAATTATTGTTGCAATTCGGTGCGAATTATGGTAAAATATAAATATCTTTTTCCAAAAACGGAGGAATAATGTTATGATAGACAATATCCATACTGCTATCCGTAAGCTTATCTGCTACGGACTTGAAAATAACCTTATCACAGCAGAGGACAGGATTTATTCTGCTAATGCAATTATTCATAAACTTGGAATGGACGAGTATCTTCCGCCCGATGAAAATTACTGCAATGTTGAGCTTGAACCCGTGCTTGCCGATATCCTTGAATATGCCGTTGAGAACGGTATAATTGAGGACAGCATAGTTTACAAGGATCTGTTCGATACCGAGATAATGGGCTGCCTTACTCCACGCCCGTCTGAGGTAATCGAGAAGTTCCGAAAAATATATCGTGAGAAATCACCGCAGGCTGCGACTGATTTCTACTATAAATTCAGCTGCGATACCGACTATATCCGCCGCTACCGCATCAAAAAGGACGTAAAGTGGACGACCGAAACAGAGTACGGCACACTTGATGTTACTATCAATCTTTCCAAGCCTGAGAAAGACCCAAAGGCTATCGCCGCCGCACTCAATGCAAAACAAAGCTCCTATCCTAAGTGCCAGCTTTGCGAGGAAAATGTCGGCTATGCAGGCCGTGTAAATCACCCTGCCCGTGAGAACCACCGTATCATCCCGATAAAGATAAACGGCGATCGCTGGGCATTCCAGTATTCACCTTATGTTTACTATAACGAGCATTGCATTGTTCTCAACTGCTTGCATACACCGATGAAGATTGATCGTGACGCATTTGCAAAGCTTTTTGATTTTGTTGAGCAGTTTCCACATTATTTTGTAGGTTCAAATGCTGACCTTCCGATCGTTGGCGGTTCAATACTTACTCATGAGCATTTCCAGGGCGGACGTTATACATTCGCAATGGAGAAAGCTACTGTTGAGGAAGAATTCACATTCAAAGGCTTCGAGGACGTAAAGGCAGGCAGAGTAAAATGGCCGATGTCGGTTATCCGTATTTCCTGTCATGATTATGAACGCCTTGTTGAGCTTGGCGATAAGATCCTGACAGCATGGAGAGGCTACACCGACAAGGACGCATTCATTTTTGCTGAAACTGACGGTGTTCCGCACAACACTATCACCCCTATTGCTCGCAAGAGGGGTAACGACTATGAGCTTGACCTCGTTCTCCGTAACAACATCACTACGGATGAGTGTCCGCTCGGCGTTTATCATCCGCATTCCGAGCTTCACCATATCAAAAAGGAGAATATCGGTCTTATCGAAGTAATGGGACTTGCTGTTCTTCCTGCTCGTCTTAAGGGTGAAATGGAAAAGCTTGCAGATGTTTTGGTTAACAAGGGCGTTTCTGCAGTAAGATCCGACCCCGATCTTGAAAAACACGCTGACTGGGCAGAAGAGTTTGCACCTAAGTATGATATAACCGCAGAAAATGTTGATGGTATCATCAAGCAGGAGATCGGCGCAGTTTTTGCAAAGGTTCTCGAACACGCAGGCGTTTATAAGCGCAATGCAGAGGGCGAAGAAGCTTTCCGCAGATTTGTTGCTTCAGTTAATCAATAATTTTTCCCTAAAAAGGGTAGTATATCAATTGAACTATTTTGGAGGTTAAAAAATGGTAGTTATCGAAATGGAAAACGGAAAAAAGATGAAGGTCGAGCTTTATCCCGATAAGGCTCCTATCACCGTTGCAAACTTTGAAAAGCTCGTTAAGGAAGGCTTTTATGACGGCCTTACATTCCACAGAGTTATTCCCGGATTTATGATCCAGGGAGGTGACCCCGAGGGAACAGGCATGGGCGGCTCAAAGGATAAGATCAAGGGTGAGTTCGCTTCAAACGGCGTAAAAAATGACCTCAAGCACACAAGAGGCGTTATTTCCATGGCACGTTCCATGATGAAGGACAGCGCAAGCTCACAGTTCTTTATCATGCATGCTGACGCTCCGCACCTTGACGGAGAGTATGC
>JBJEQL010000159.1:0-3369 GCA_051881735.1 Oscillospiraceae bacterium | reverse complement strand
GTTGTAAATGATGCGGATAAAAAAATATATATCCAGTCCGCTTTCCGTATGGATAATGAAAAAAAAGAATCCTCTGAGCTTGCATCACTGATGCTCACAAAGGATTTCTTCAAAAAAATCATTGTACGAATGGATATTCCTCATAATTTCTATGACGATAACGGGATCTTCCATTGCAATCTGATCGACCTGCTGCTTGGACGGATTGAGCTGTTTTGATAAACTCATCAAATGCCTCACGCTGCTGACAAAGCAAGTCGTACAATTTCTGCTTTTCCTGTTCAGCGATACTCTTTTTGCTTCATCAATATATGTTGAAAGCTTGTTTTCGACTACGAATGTTCCGTTTATTTCGGGTAATGGTTCTATGATAGATACATCCTTATCCCATACGAAGATCTACAACTTTTCATATCTGATCAAGATGATACTGTTTCACACATTCTGCAAGAATCTCTTCGGGGTCGTTTCCGACAATATCCAGCTTCTCAGCTTTTATCAGCACAGCCTTATTTATGCCGAAGTAGTTTTCAGCCAGATTCCTTATATAATCAAAGCTGTATCTTTCATCATAATATCCTCCGGCTGTTGTGACATAGTACAGAGTTTTTGCCCTGCATAAGCCCACGGGCTTGCCGTTTTCGTCATATCTTGATACTATTCCGGTAACATATATATTTTCGATATATGTTTTAAGCTCTGCAGGAAATGACAGATCCCAGTACGGAGCGGCAATAACAATAGTATCTGCAGCGGCAAACTGCTTTGCAAGCCTAAAAATATCATCGGAATAATCACCCTTGCCGATAAGCTCGGTGCGATAATTCAGCCTTTCTTCGTTCAAAGGCACAAGCCCTTCTCTCTCAGGACCGATCTCCTCATACTCTCCGAGCTTACTTAAAAGCTTTCCAGCAAGCCATGCAGTTCTGGAACCGCTTCTGGGACAGCAATTTATATATAATGTCATTTTTCACACTCCTTTACTGTAACAAATGTTCAGGCTTTTTCGGAAAAAAAGCAGCTTCCCGTGATGCCCGATAAATTATACTGTGCAAGCTTCTGCCTGATACTTCCCGCAAGCTCCTTGCTTGCTTTGTCCTCTTCAAGGGTGTTCAGTATGTCGGTCAGCTCCTCGGACATCATTCCCACATTAGCCTTCAGCATAACAATGCTGTTTGCCATATTTTTCATAATTTCTGCCGTATTGCGTGGATTTTGGGAAATAAAGCTTTCAAACCTGTCTGCCCCTATCCGCATCACCATTATATCGCTTACAGCAACTACGGAATAAGGACTTGGATTTCCCGTAAGAACGGAAACCTCTCCGAAGCATTTACCGTCGGACAATACACCTATCAGATATTCGTTTTCGGTGCCGTACTGCAAATATAACGCAGCACGTCCCGAAATTATCTTGAACATTTCTTCATAAATTTCACCTTCATGAATAATGATATCGTCCTCCGAAAACTTTTTCATAAAAATGTTATCGCTCATATGTACCTCCGCCCGTACGCAATACGGCTTGTATCGGTCATATCGTAACTGTAAGGGTATTATCTTCACATACAATGTTATTGACCGACTTTTCCACGATAGACTTTGAAATATCCTCAGAAGCGGAAAGAACGTCCTTACTAATTAGCTTGCTCTTGTAAAGAAGCTCCGTTTCGTCCTTCTGCGTGAAGCCGCAGCTATTGCTGCGGATAGAGCCAAAATCGCAAATATCTCCGCCGAAGATGCATTTCCCGACTTGGGCACCTCTGTTGCCGTATCGGCAGGAGCTTCGGACACTATCTTAATTCTTCCGCTGCCCTTGGGGTCGGAATATTCCTCGCCAACGGTGCCGTTCAGATCATCGGCAATATATTCGATAAGCATCTGATTGTCAACCATTATTTCTCTTGCAACCACATTGCAGTCCTTGAACATTGTCATTCCGTCGCCGCAGCTCAGGAGCATATAATTGTGAGAAGCAAGAGTATATGTCTTTGCAAGGTCAAGGGGTTCGCCGTTTACCATTACATTCTTCACACGGTATTCCCCGTCAACACTAATGAAATTTCCGTCATTATCGGTCTTTACGAAGGAGGGAATGTAAGAATGAATTTCATATGTAAGTCCGGAAACCTGCATAAATCCGCCGTTTTCCTCGGGATAATAAACAGCACCCTTTTCAAGGCAGTCAAGTATCTGCTGTCCTGTAACTTCAACAACGCAAAGGGAATTTCCGAAGGGCTGAACGTTTATTATGTCACCGTATGTAATATCGCCCGCAGCAATGTCGCTTCTGACGCCGCCGCCGTTTATGAAGCCAATATCCGCACCGCCTTTAATACGGTATGCGTCTGCGCAGAGATCACCCATGTTTGTTTCGGCATTTCTGACCGCACGCTCCCCTGTTTCTGGGTCGTTTATGGTAAGGTCAACAGCGGTCTTTGCAACAACTGTTGTGGCAAGCTCCGAATATTCGCTGTCAATTTCTGCAATAAAGTCGTTCATTTCGGTGTATGCCTTGTATTCTGCGGAGCTTTCGTCAGTCGTGAGGGTAAATTCGTCCTTGCTTATAAGCTCCGAAACAATTCCGTCCTCGGTAATTTTCACCGCTCCGATATTTTCAAGCTTTGTGCCTGTTGAAGCGAGAATAACGCAGTCTCCGTCCTTGTCTGTTACCTTTTCGTTTTCGATAACGCTGTGAGCGTGACCGTCAATGAACACATCTATGCCGCTGACATTTTCAATGACCGCCTTTGATGACCACTGCTCGTCATAAACATAATCGCCCATATGACCGAGAACGACTACATAATCTGCCTGTTCCCGTACAGAATCGACCGCCTCCTGCACAGCCGCATAAAGCTCGCTGCCGCTGTCATCACCGCAGAAGCCGTAAATGTATTCACCCTTATCGTTCATAAAGTAGGTGGGGCGGGTTGAAGATGTAGTTGCGGGAGTTGTGATACCCACAAAGCCGATCGTTACATTCTCAGTATCGATCACTCTGTAATTTGGAAGAGGCATACTGTTATTTTCAAAATCGGTGAAGTTTGCGGAAAGATAGGGAAAATCCGCATTTTCGGCAAGCATAAAGAAATTATCCATGCCAAAATCAAACTCATGATTTCCGGGAACAGCCACATCATATCCCAGCTTGTTCATTATCTGCAAGGGATATTTTCCCTCGGACAGCGTGCCGATAACACCGCCCTGAACAAAATCGCCTGCGTCTGCAAGAATGACCTCATAGCCCTCGCTTTCAAGCCTTGCCTTGTATGCCGCAAGGTCAGCCGCTCCCATGGTGTAATCATCTGCGTAAACTCCGCAGTGAACGTCGTTGGTGTGCAGGATAACAATACCCTTGCTTTCATC
>JBJEQL010000158.1:0-3399 GCA_051881735.1 Oscillospiraceae bacterium | reverse complement strand
TATGCCCTGTCTGACAATGCTTACCTACAAGCTGCTTGACAGGACACGTCACCGTCCGCTTGTGCCGAAGTTTGATAAATTCGGCAAGGCAGTCAGCAAAATTATGCTGCCTATGGCGATTGTTTTCGTGATAATAATTGCACCGGTGTATCTTGCATCAAATGCAAACGATTTTTACTATGGATCGTCCCATATTTTCGGTGAGGATACACGTCTTGGAGCAGATACTGCGGAAATCGAAGATGTTTTCGGCAAGCAGGATACTTATGTTGTCCTTGTTCCGAACGGCAGCCGACAAACGGAAAAGGCACTTTCCGACGAACTGCAGACTTTGCCGCAGGTCAAGGATATAATCTCCTATGTTGATACGGTAGGTGCGGAAATTCCTGAGCAGTATCTTGATAACGATACATATTCCATGCTCTGCTCCGAGAATTACAGCAGAATGGTAGTAAGCGTTGACGCAGATTACGAGGGAAAAGAAACCTTTGAACTTATAGAAGATGTCCGTGAGATATGCAAAAAATATTATGCTGATGATTATTATCTTGCAGGCGAGGGTGTAAGCACCTGCGACCTTATGGACACGGTCACAAAGGATATGGTAAAGGTGAATCTTATTGCGATAGCGGCAGTATTTATCGTTCTGCTGCTTACAATGAAGTCGGTATCACTGCCCGTTATACTTGTGCTTGCAATTGAAACGGCAATATGGCTCAACCTTTCTATGCCGTATTTCAGAGGCAGCTATGTGTTCTACATCGCATATCTGATAATAAGCTCCGTACAGCTTGGTGCGACGGTTGATTACGCAATTCTTATGACCGACAGATATATGGAATTCCGCCGTGAAATGCCGAAGAAAGAAGCTGTTCCGAAAACTATTTCAACAGTTTCGGTTTCGATACTCACATCGGGAAGTGTTCTTACTGTGGTCGGACTTCTCCTCGGAAATCTTTCCACTCACGGACTTCTTGCACAGCTCGGAATGTTTGTGGGAGTGGGAGCAATATTCTCACTTGTCATTGTATTTTTCGTTCTGCCGGGACTTCTGTATATTTTTGACGGAGTTATCCGCAGAACAACGCTCAAATCAGATTTTGTTTCAAATAAGTAAGGAGATATTCAGATGAAAAAAACATATAAAATCATTTCGGGGATACTTGCGTTAAGCCTTGTATCATCTTATGCAATGCCCGTATTGGCAGCCGAAAAGGAAGAGGTCGTTTATGTAATGGCGAACGCTGACGGAAGTGTGAACAGCGTTTATGCAGTGAACAGCTTTGACGGCGGCGATATTACCGACTATGGCGATTATGCTGATGTGAAACTGCTGAATGTTGACGGAAACATTACGCAAAACGGCGATGAGATAACATTTTCATCTCCCGAACACGGCAAGGTCTATTATCAGGGAACGCTGAAAAACACAGAGATACCATGGGATATTTCGATAAAATATTTTCTTGACGGAACGGAATTTTCCGCAGAAGAGATTGCAGGGAAAAGCGGCGCTCTTGAAATAAAAATAAGCATTTCCGAAAATGAAAAATGCAGTTCCGATTTTTATAAAAACTATGCTTTGCAATGTTCTTTTACGCTTGATACGGAAATTTGCAGAAACATTTCGGCAAGCGGTGCTACTGTTGCAAATGTAGGCAAAAAAAAGCAGATAACATATACTGTTTTGCCCGACAAAGGACTTGAAAAATCTATCTTTGCCGATGTGACCGATTTTGAAATGGCAGAGGGCTCTGTCAATGGAATAAAAATGAGCCTTGGACTTGATATTGGCGATGAGGACATAGACAAAAAAATAACCAACCTTACAGATGGGGCAAAAGAGCTTGATGACGGTGCAAAGGAACTTTACGACGGTACTGTTGAGCTGAATGACGGCGTTTCCGATATGAACGAGGGTATCGGAAAGCTGCGTGACGGAATAGTCAAGGCACAGGAGGGACTCTCCGAGCTTAACAGTAAATCCTCGGAGCTTGTGAACGGCTCTGCGGAAGTAAGAGATGCGCTGATAAAGATACAGACCTCTCTTTCGGGAGTATCGGCAAGCGCAGATGCGTTGGAACAGCTTGTTACTGCTTCGGCACAGATAAAATCTGGAATTGACGAGCTTTACAGCGGTATTGTAAAGCTTAATAAAAGTTTGAATTATGATAGTTACAAGGCTGTAATGGGCGAAAACGGGCTTGATATAGATACTTTGAAAAAAGGAAATGAGCAGGTCATATCACAGCTTACGGCACAGATAACGGAAATCAAGACGCAGCTTGCAAAAATCGGAAATGTTCCGCAGTATGCCGAAGAAGCTGCGCAGCTGAAAGCGCAGGCAGAACAGCTTGAAACTATATTGACGCTGCTTACGGGAAATAATGCTGCGCTTGGCGGAACGGAAACCTATCTGAACAGCGTTTCGCAGGCGTCTGCACAGCTTGAATCGGGTGCAAGGGAGTTAAAAGTAAAGTATGCGGAATTTGACAAGGCGATAAAGCAGTTTTCCGTTTCGCTTTCGGAAATGCTTGTGAATATGTCCGAGCTTTCAAGCGGAATAGACGCTCTTGTTTCCGAGTATAAAAAGCTTGACAGCGGAATAGGTGAATACACAGACGGTGTTAAAAAGCTTACGGACGGCTTTTCGGAAATTTCCGAAGGAGCAAAGGAGCTTGCGGAGGGTGGCTCTGACCTTGCAGACGGTGCCAAGGAGCTTATGGACGGAGCGGCGGAAATGTACGACGGCACTACCGAGCTGCGATCGGAAACGGATAAGATTGATGATACATTTTCAGATGATCTTAGCGGAATGATTGACTCAATGGCAAATGATGATTATGAAGTGAAGTCCTTTATTTCCGAGAAAAACACAGAGGTAAAGTCGGTTCAGTTCGTTATAAAAACTGATGCTGTTGAGATACCCGAAGCGGATGAAGCTGAAACCGAACCCGAAAAGCCGCTTACTTTCTGGCAGAAGCTTTTGAGATTGTTTGGGTTGTATTAATACTAATCTTTAATCAACCTATAGACAAATCTTCGGCTATAATAATTCCACTCTGCGTCAAACTCCTTTGCAAGGCGGCAAGCCTTGCTGCAGTCGTTTTCCTTGATTGGAATTATTCTATCTGTCGGCTTTGTCTATAGAACGATTAAAGATTAGTATAAGGATACGCTGATCATTGCTGTGCGGTGATCGCTGTTGTGTGGATAAAAATAGAAAAGTTTAAATAATAAATCAGGCAGACTGTGCTTTTGATCACGGTCTGCCGTTATTGTTTGTCAAAGTATTGACTTTTGGGTCTATAAGTTATATAATAAAATAGACTTATAGGTCAATAATTGAGACCTGCAAATAAAAGTCAATCCCATAAAGAGCGAATTTACAATAAATTC
>JBJEQL010000157.1:0-14344 GCA_051881735.1 Oscillospiraceae bacterium | reverse complement strand
TAAAGCTTTTTGCACCTCCTGCAAGCGGCGAAAACGACAGCACACAGGGCGATGACTGGGATGTAAACTACTATTACACACTCGAAAAGCTTCCAAAGGTTCGTGTTCTTTGCACGCCTGTTGAAAAGTAATAAAACAACAAAGGGTATCGGGCATATCGCTCGGTACCCTTAAATTATTGTGAATACCCGAACGATTTTCTGATTAAAATATAATAAGGAGATTGAAAGGGTGAGCAGCATTGGAACGTAAACACAAGGTTATGATAATTTGCGGAACATTGCTGCTCGCAGCGGCGATCAATCCCGAACTTGCTATAAAATTTATCGGCGAAGTATTCAGAGTCCTGCGTCCGATTTTGATCGGAATGGCTGCTGCATTTGTGATAAACCGTTCTGTCTGTAAAATATATGATCTGTTGGATAAGACCTCCGACAAAGCTATGATGATGTCTTCAAAACGTCACTACTCATCATTCAATTGTATTACCAGAACAGGAGCAAGATCACATAGCGAACGCCATAAAGGACGTTGGGTATTGTCTGTCATTCTGGGATATGTACTGCTTATTGTTGCAATTGCAGCAGCAGTGGGGATAATAATCCCTCAAATAATAGAAAGTGTAAAAAAACTTGCTGCAAACAGCGATTTTTATTTTGAACGCATACAGTATTTTTATAGTGCGCTTTCGGAAAAAGATCATCTTGGGATAATTCCTGCTATTGGCTCGATAATTGAGAAAGCAGGGGAGAAGCTTCCCGAAATTGCTGCTGATTTTTATGGAAAGACAGCGGACTTTGTCGGATTGCTGACCGATGTTTTCATAGGAATAGTAATTTCAATTTATATACTGATATCAAAGGATAAGCTTAGGCTTATTGTACGAAGAATATCACGCAGGATAATGTCAGAGCAGCGTTATGAACGTTATGCTCGTTTGTATTATACCGTATATGACGTATTTTCACGTTTTGTAAGCGGACAGATCACCGAAGCTGCGATACTCGGATCGCTTTGCTATATCGGAATGAAGCTGTTCAGGTTCGACTATGCGCTGCTGATAAGCTTTATCATTGGAATAACAGCTCTCCTGCCTGTTGTCGGAGCGATAATCGGAACGATACCATGCGCTTTTTTGCTGTTCCTCGTCAAGCCTATATCGGCGGTATGGTTTATTGTGTTTATAATCGTTCTGCAGCAGCTTGAGAATAATCTTATCTATCCGAAAGTCGTTGGAAAAAGCATGGGACTTCCGCCGCTGCCTGTTTTGCTTGCAATACTGATAGGTGCAAAGCTTGGCGGTTGTCTGGGAATACTTTTAGCAGTTCCGATCACCTCGGTAATTTACGGAATAATTAAAGAAAAGCTTGACGATGAATAAAAAAGCAAACAAAGCATATCACGTCTTGTTTGCTTTTTTTGATGCATTAACAATATAAATTCCCAAGCATACGAGAATAAGCGCCGCTATGCTTTTTAAACCGAAAGCCTCAGTTTCACCAAGCAGAAATGCAGAAAGAATAAAACCGAAAACAGGATTCATAAAACCATAAACTGCGATCTTTGAAACAGGATAATACTTCAGCAGAGATGCCCAAAGAGAATATGCAACAGCCGAAAGAGATGCAAGATATATAAGAAGAATTACCGATTTTAAATCAAATCCGCTTATTCTTCCTCCAAGCGCAAATCCAACGATCGACATTACAATTCCGCCGACAAGAAACTGCCATGCGCTTAGCATCATCGGGTTTTCCTCATCGGACCAATGTTTCATCAAAACCGAAGAGCAAGCGTATGCAACAGTCGAAATCAGGATAAATCCCTCGCCTGTTAAGGTAACTCCGCCAATCAGGTCGCCCTTGCTTATATTGATAAGGACAACGCCGGCAAAACCGATCACACTTCCTATTATCTTCGCTGCCGTGAACTTTTCCATTCGGAATATCAGGCATGAAACGATAAGCGCAACAAACACATTCATCGCCTCGATAACCGAAGCTTTTACTCCCGATGTGTTTGAAAGACCGATGTAGAAGAAAAGATATTGCAGGATAGTCTGAAATATACTCAGTGAAAAGACCTTCGGCAGGTTTTTCTTGGTAGGACGGAGAAATTTTCTGCTGATAATGCTTGTTATGATTATAGCGATTATTCCTGCGAGCGTAAAGCGAAGCCCTGCATATAAAATCTCGGCAGGAACATCATTTGATGAAATATTTAGCTGGGAAAATCCGATTTTTATAAAGGGAAAGGCGCTGCCCCACAAGAGGCAGCAAAGCATTGCAGAAGGCAGCACCATTTTAGGTTTTTCAAGGATACTTTTTTTGTTTTCCATGTTTTTGGACAGATAACCTCCGGTTACCACGGTTTAACAGCGCCGACAATATCGTTGATGCTGTTCAGATGATTATCCTCGGCGTATTTTTGCAGTCCATCGATGATCTTTACGGCTGCAAGAGGGTCGTTGAAGAGTGCCGCACCGACCTGAACAGTAGATGCTCCGGCCATCATCATTTCAACTGCATCTTCCCATGTTGAGATACCACCCATACCGCATACAGGGATCTTGACAGCGTTTGCGACCTGCCATACCATTCTTACGGCAACAGGGAATACAGCAGGGCCGGAAAGTCCGCCGACATTGTTGTGAAGTATCGGACGTTTTGTGCGGATATCTATTCTCATTCCGAGCAGTGTGTTGATAAGGGAAACTGCGTCAGCACCTTCTGCTTCAACGGCCTTTGCTATTTCGGCAATGTTTGTAACATTAGGAGAAAGCTTTATCATTATCGGTTTTTTGGTTGCCGCGCGAACGATTTTGGTTATCTGTGCCGCACCCTCGCAGGATACGCCGAAAGCAGCACCGCCTGCCTTGACATTCGGACAGGAGATGTTTACCTCGATCATAGGTACATCAGTCCGGTCAAGCTTTTCCGCAACCTCACGATAACCCTCTGCGGTGGAGCCTGCCATATTTGCAATTATAACCGTATCCTTTTTCATAAGATAGGGGAGTTCGTGAGCAATGAAGTGGTCAACACCGGGGTTCTGAAGTCCAACGCTGTTGAGCATTCCGGACGGTGTTTCTGCAATTCTCGGCGGAAGATTACCTGTGCGAAGCTTTTCTGTTGTTCCTTTAACGCTTATACCGCCAAGACGGGAAAGATCAAAAAATTCCTCATATTCTTTTCCGTAGCCGAATGTTCCCGATGCGGGGATAACAGGGTTTTTAAAATCAACTCCGGCAAAATTTACAGCCAATTTATTCATCGAAATTTACCTCCTCACCGTCAAATACAGGACCGTCCTTGCAGACGTGAGAGTAAAACTCTTCTCCGTCACGGATAGTTCTGCAAACGCATACAAGACAAGCGCCAACGCCGCAGCCCATTCTTTCTTCAAGTGAAACCTGTGACTTTATGCCGTTTGATTTGGCAATCTCAACGATTTTTCTAAGCATTACAGACGGTCCGCACGCATATATAACATCAGGCTTTTCTTTTTCGATTTCCTCTGCAAGAGCGTCGGTCACAAAGCCTTTTCTGCCTGCGGAACCGTCATCTGTGCAGAGAATTGTTTCTGCGCCTGTTTTTGCGAAATCATCCTGAAGGATAACTGCAGAAGCATTTCGAAAACCGCTGATTACTTTTGCATTAGAGCCAAAATGTTCAGCGATAGGAACCATTGGGGGATTACCTATTCCGCCTCCGATAATTATAGCCTTTTTATATTCTCCAAAGTCAAAACCTCTTCCGCCGAGCGGAGCAACAATGTCTATCATTTCACCCTCGGAAAGCTGCGAAAGTTCTTTTGTACCCTTGCCTCGAACTTCAAATACGATACGAAGAGTGCCTTTTTCTTTGTCAATTCCGCATATAGATATAGGACGACGGAGCATAAAGCCTTCAACTTTTATGTTGATGAATTGTCCCGGCATTGCCGCCTCAGCCACATCGGGACAGAGTATTGTCATATCATAAATCTCTTTTGCAAGTGCCGTTTTTGAAATGATAGGATAGCATCCTTGTGTGTATTTCATAAAAACCTCCTTAGTGCCTTTTAACTTTAGGCGTAATACTCTGTTCGTAGTATTCATCGGTATCGGGAAGAGTCAGATCTTCGGTAGATAAATTGTCCATACCGTTTTCCATAACGCTGTCATACTGCTTTTTATCGGTTTCGATCTTGTTCTGGTCGAGCCATTTTTCGGCAGATTCTGCAGTTACCTGAATATTCGGGATAATCCCGGGTTTTTCCTCTTCCGCTGTTACCTCAAGCATTTCCATGCGTTTTTCTTCGGTTATGATCCTTGTGGGTTCACTCTTGACAGGATTTTCAGCAAGCCATTTTTCACGCATTTTTGCATAATGTGAACGTCGGAAATAGAAAACTGCCAGATTGAACGTCGGGAAACCTTCCTGCGTTACAAGATAGTCAAGCTCTTTTATTCCGCGCATCGTCAGGTCATTGACCCAGAATCCTGCTATACCGTAAAGCAGAAGGAAAACTGCCGCAATGTTGTTCATATCATCGAAAAGTCCAAATCCTGCAAGTATTCCAAGAATTATATGAATAGGATAAATTACCGCTATGACTTTCGGCGCAAATTTTATATTAAAGGAATTTCCGAGAATTGAAAAAATGATTATCAGTAGTGCAAGCGGAAGTGTGATGAGCCAACCGCTTGTGTCATAAACAACATCGTTGACCTTTTTTCCGGTATCAATGATATCATTTACTTTGGCAAGAATGTTTGAAGCAATCGAGTTTGAAATAACGTATGACATTTTGTAAAGAACACAAAGTGCCGAAATATACATCATTGCTGCACTGCTTATCAGCTCATACATAAGCGAAATTTTGAATCCACGAACTGTAACTCGCATTCTTTCGCCGTTTATGTTGAAATTCTGATCACGCAGAAAGCTTGAATCAAGTTTTTCGTCCCAGCTCATATTACGCCTCCCACATATAAGTCAAATTCTAAACGAGCCTGTCCGTTTATGGACAGGCTGCGTTTGTTGTACGGTTATGTCAGATTTTTGTGATATCGACCATTTCAATATCGTCAATATCCTTGCCCATTGCAAGAATGTCAGCAACAGCATTTGCAGTATCGATTGCTGTTAAGCAGCAAATAGAACGTTCAACCGTTTTACGGCGTATCTTAACGCTGTCAAGTGCAGGAAGTCTGCCCTTAGCAGATGTTGAGATAACGTAGTCGATCTTTCCGCTGTCAAGCAGATCCATAACGTTCGGACCTTCTTCGGAAACCTTGCGGACAACGTTTGCTGCGATCATGTTTTTGTTAAGGATAGATGCGGTTCCGCTTGTCGCATAGATCGTGAAACCAAGACGTTCAAACTTTTCAGCAACATAGAGAATTTCCTGCTTGTCTGTATCACGGACGGTAATAAGAACACCGCCGCCGGTCTTTTTGGTGAGGTCATAGCCTGCACCAACAAGTCCCTTGTAAAGTGCGTCCTCAAAGTTGTGTGCGATGCCAAGACATTCACCCGTTGACTTCATCTCAGGTCCGAGTGCAGTATCAACATCATGAAGCTTTGCAAAGCTGAACACAGGAACCTTTACAGCGATATATTCTGCTTCTCTGTAAAGTCCGCTTTCGTATCCCTGTTCCTTAAGAGTTTCTCCAAGCATGATCTTTGTTGCAATATCAACCATCGGAACGCCTGTAACCTTTGAGATGTAAGGAACAGTTCTTGAAGAACGAGGGTTAACTTCGATAACGTAAACTTCATTGTTGTAAACAACGTACTGAATGTTTACAAGTCCAATTACCTTAAGCTCAAATGCAAGACGCTTTGTATATTCAATGATAGTTTCACGGCTCTTCTTTGTGAGTGTCATCGCAGGGTAAACGGAGATCGAGTCGCCCGAGTGGATTCCGGCACGTTCGATATGTTCCATGATTCCGGGGATAAGGTAGTCTGTTCCGTCGCAGATAGCGTCAACTTCAACTTCCTTGCCCATCATATATTTATCGATAAGAACAGGATTTTCAAGACCGCCTCTTGTGATGATCGCCATGTATTCAATAATATCCTGATCGGAATGTGCGATGATCATATTCTGACCGCCGAGAACGTAGGAAGGACGCATAAGCACGGGGTATCCAAGATTTTCAGCAGCAGCAAGAGCTTCTTCAACGTTCATTACGGTGTGACCTGCAGGACGGGGGATACCGCACTTGTTGAGCAGCTCGTCAAAACGTTCTCTGTCTTCTGCAGCGTCGATGCTGTCAGCAGAGGTTCCGAGAATATTCGCACCAAGTTCTTTCAGATACTTTGTAAGCTTGATAGCAGTCTGACCGCCGAACTGAACAACAACGCCGTCAGGCTTTTCGGTTGCAATAAGGGATGCAACGTCCTCTTTGGTAAGAGGGTCAAAATAAAGTCTGTCGCCTGTGTCAAAGTCGGTGGAAACAGTTTCAGGGTTGTTGTTGCAGATAACAGCTTCGTAACCCATTTCCTTGAGTGCCCATACACAGTGAACGGAGCAGTAGTCGAATTCGATACCCTGACCGATTCTGATAGGACCGGAACCGAAAACGATGATCTTCTTCTTGTCGGATTTTTTTCTGTCAAGGAACTGGAGCGCTTCGTTTTCTTCGTCGTATGTCGAGTAGAAATACGGAGTTTCAGCCTTGAATTCGCCTGCACAGGTATCAACCATCTTATAAACAAGGTCACGGTGCTTAGGGCATTTCTGACCGCTCATGCGTTCAATTGTGCTGTCGAGGTATCCGTAACGTTTTGCAAGATCATATTTTTCTTCGGTAAGTGTGCCGTCAGCAAGATATTTTTCAAGTTCAACAAGGTTTAGAAGCTTTGAAATGAACCAGTTGTCGATTCTTGTTATCTCGTGAATTCTGTCAATGGAAATTCCACGCTTAAGTGCTTCAAATACAACGAATGAACGCTCATCGTCAACATTGTAAAGCAGCTTTTCTATTTCTTCGGTCGGAATGTCTGCAAGTTTTTTGAGGTTCATGCTGTCCATTCCAAGTTCGATAGAACGTACAGCTTTCATCATAGCCTGTTCAAACGATGTGCCGATAGCCATGACTTCACCGGTTGCCATCATCTGTGTGCCGAGTGTTCTCTTAGCATAAACGAACTTGTCGAAAGGCCACTTCGGGAACTTAACAACAACGTAGTCAAGAGCAGGTTCGAAGCAAGCGTATGTTTTGCCTGTAACAGCATTGATAATTTCATCAAGAGTGTAGCCGATAGCGATCTTAGTTGCAACCTTTGCAATAGGATAACCTGTTGCCTTGGAAGCAAGTGCAGAAGAACGTGAAACTCTTGGGTTAACTTCGATTACAGCGTATTCAAAGGATGTCGGATGAAGAGCAAACTGACAGTTGCATCCGCCTTCTACCTTAAGCTCGGAGATAATGTTGAGCGCTGCTGTACGAAGCATCTGATATTCCTTGTCGGTGAGTGTTACAGCAGGTGCAATAACGATTGAGTCACCTGTATGAACGCCGACAGGGTCGAAGTTTTCCATTGAGCAGACTGTGATAACATTGTCCTTGCGGTCACGGATAACTTCAAATTCAATTTCTTTCCAGCCGGAAATACATTTTTCAACAAGTATCTGATGAATAGGGGAAAGGCGAAGTCCGTTTGTTGCAATGTCACGAAGTTCCTCTTCATTGTTTGCAATACCACCGCCTGTGCCGCCGAGAGTGAATGCAGGTCGAATGATTACCGGATAGCCGATCTCATTCTTTACAAAATCAACAGCGTCTTCAAGCTCTTCAACGACCTTTGAAGGAATGCAAGGCTCGCCGATCTTTTCCATTGTGTCCTTGAATGCCTGTCTGTCTTCAGCCTTGTGGATAGTTTCGGGATTTGCACCGAGCAGCTTAACACCGTGAGCTTCGAGGAAGCCTTCCTCTGCAAGCTGCATGGAGAGTGTAAGTCCTGTCTGACCGCCGAGTGTTGAAAGAACGCTGTCCGGCTTTTCAATTTCAATGATCTTCTTAACAACGTCAAGAGTGAGCGGTTCAATGTAGACCTTGTCCGCCATAGCCTTGTCAGTCATAATTGTAGCAGGGTTGGAGTTGATAAGAACAACTTCAAGACCTTCCTGCTTGAGGGCACGGCAAGCCTGAGTTCCGGCATAGTCGAACTCAGCAGCCTGTCCGATAACAATAGGACCTGAACCGATAACGAGGACCTTTTTTATATCATTACGAAGCGGCATTTTACTTGTCCTCCTTATTTTTCTTAATAAGATCTATAAATTTACCGAAGAGATATGATGTGTCGAGAGGACCTCCGCAAGCTTCAGGGTGGAACTGAACTGTAAAGCAGGGGAAAGTCTTGTAGCGAACGCCTTCACAGGTCTTGTCGTTTGCGTTGATGTGTGAAACCTGACCGACTTCTGCAGGAACGCTGTCGCTTATAACAGCATAACCGTGGTTCTGGGAGGTAACGAAGGTCTTATCCATTTCAAGGTCGATAACAGGCTGGTTTGCACCTCTGTGACCGTATTTGAGTTTTTCAGTTTTTGCACCGTTTGCAAGAGCCATAAGCTGATGACCTAAGCAGATACCGAAAATAGGAATGTTTGCAGTTGTGAGCTTTTTAAGTTCTTCGATAACAGCTGTATTCTCGGAAGGATCTCCGGGGCCGTTTGAAAGCATGATTCCGTCCGGCTTCATTGCGATAACTTCTTCTGCGGAAGTTGAAGCAGGAACAACGGTTACGTTGCATCCGCGATTGATAAGCTCACGGCGTATATTGCGCTTATAACCGAAATCATAAAGCACAACATTGTAAAGCGGATCTTCGGCAGGATAATCTTTCTTGTTGGGGATAGTAACCGTTTTAACAGCGTTTACGATCTTGAATTCTGCGATCTTCTTAAGGAATTCATCCTTTTTCTCGTAGACATTTTCAGTCGTGATAACACCGTTCATAACGCCATGCTCACGGATAATTCTTGTAAGGCAGCGTGTGTCGATAGAATGGATACCGATTATGTTGTTCTTTACAAGATATTCGTCAATTCCGCCTGTCATACGGAAGTTTGAGGGGGAATTGCACCATTCTCTTACAATGTAGCCGTTGACGTAGGACTTTTCGGATTCGCCGTCCTCTTCGTTAACGCCGTAGTTTCCGATAAGCGGAAATGTCTGTGTAACGATCTGACCGAAGTAGCTCGGGTCTGTGAGAGTTTCCTGATAAGCAGTCATGCTTGTTGTAAAAACGATCTCTCCGAAAGAAGTACCCTTTGCGCCGAAAGAGCAGCCCTCGAAAATCTTGCCGTTTTCAAGCATAATGTACGCTTTATCGCCTGTGTTGAATAAAGACATTATTTTTCCTCCCGATTTATATTGATATATTATTACTTTTTTAGTGCAGTAACAAACGAGGTTATGTCCTCTCTCATGCGGATGCATTCTCTTCTTGCAGCCTTTGCAAAATCCTTTTCATCGCATTCTTCTTTTTTGTAAGCTGTCATAACAGCTCTTGAAGAGTTTACGATCGAACCAAGACCTTTTTCATCGAATGCCTTTGCAACACCCTCTGCACCGCCGCCCTGTGCGCCGTAGCCGGGAACAAGGAAGAATGTGTGAGGAAGCTTTGCACGCATCTCGGCAAGCTGTTCGGGATATGTTGCACCTACAACTGCACCGACAGCGGAGTAACCGTATTTGCCGATAGTGTCCTTGCCCCATTCTTCGCACATTTCACCCATTGTGTTGTATATGGTCTTGCCGTCGTCAAGAATTCTGTCCTGAAGTTCTCCTGAGGACTTGTTGGACGTCTTGACAAGAACAAAGATACCTTTGTCATTTTCGGCACATACCTTTGTAAGAGGTGCGATACCGTCAGTTCCGAGATAACCGTTGACCGTGAGTGCGTCAGCGCCGAAGCCTTCAAAGCTTACACCGTCAACCTCTGTGCTTCCGAGATAAGCGTTTGTATAAGCTTCCATTGTTGCGCCGATATCGTTTCTCTTTCCGTCAACCATGACAAACATACCTTTGCTTTGTGCATATTCAATTGTTTTGTAAAGTGTTTTTACGCCCTGCCATCCGTACATTTCGTAGTAAGCTGCCTGCGGCTTGATAGCAGGAACAATGTCATAAATTTCATCAATAATAGCCTTGTTGAATTCAAGAATAGCCTTTGCAGCGCCTTTTAAGTCAGCACCTTTTTCTGCGAAAGCTTTCTTCTTGATGAATTCGGGAACATAATCAAGCTTCGGATCAAGTCCTACGACCGTAGGGTTTCCTGTTTCGATGATTTTTGCGATAAGTCTGTCAAATGACATTTTCAACACTCCTTTTATCTTTCAAAGCGGATAATTCCGTCTGTAATAGTCATAAGGTTCTGACCCTTGAATTTTTCACCCTTGAAAACAGTATTATGTGATTTTGAGTGAAGCTTTTCGGGCTCAACTGTCCATTCCTTTTCCGTATCGACCAGTATCAGGTCAGCCTTTGCGCCCTTCTTCATGGCGATCTCAGGAATTCCGAGCAGTTTTCGAGGCTCGGCGGACATCATTTCGGATATTCTCGAAAGTGAAAGCTTTCCTGTATGATAAAAATGCGTAAGCATTGCAGCAAGGGAGGTTTCAAGTCCCACAACTCCGTTCGGAGCCTTTGCAAAATCAGCTTTTTCCTCAGCTGCGTGAGGAGCATGGTCGGTAACGATGCAGTCGATCGTTCCGTCAAGAACAGCTTTTTCAACAGCAGCACGGTCACGCTCTGTTCTAAGGGGCGGATTCATGCGGTAATCAGCGTCAAGAGAACGTATCTTTTCGTCCGTGTACATAAAATAGTGCGGACAAGTTTCGCAGGTCACTTTTACGCCCCTTGCCTTTGCCTCACGGATAAAATCAAGACTTCCCTCTGTGGAAACGTGGCAGATATGAATTCGTGCGTCAGCACTCATTGCAAGAGCTATCTCACGGGCAGTAATGCTATCCTCGGAGGCTCTGTTCATGCCTTTCAGTCCAAGCTCTGCCGAAACCTCACCGTCATTGACGATCCCGCCGTTGATGATGTTCAGGTCCTCGCAATGCGAAGCTATCAGAATTCCGTTCTTGTTTGTTTCAATCATCGCCTGACGGAGAAGCTCTGCATTTTCAACAGGACGTCCGTCATCGGAAATGATCTTAACTCCGATAGAGGAGTGGTCATAAAGCTCTTTTCCGAGCATTCCCTTTGTTACACAGCCGGCAGGGTAAACGGAAACGCCTGTCGGAGCAGCTTTTTGTGTGATGTAATCAACAGTTTCCTTGCTGTCGATAGCTGGCTTTGTGTTAGGCATACAAACAACGCCGGAAACTCCGCCTGCAAGTGCAGCAGCACAGCCGGTCAGCACATCTTCCTTGTGTGTAAATCCGGGATCACGGAAATGAACGTGCATATCAAACAGCGCAGGCATTAAGGTAAGCTTGCCGTTTCCCTCAACGGTTCTGTCAGCAGCTTCGGAAACAGCTCCTATCTCAGCGATAACGCCGTCATTTATCAAAACATCTCCTATAAAATCGGATTTTGCATCAACTATCCTCACATTTTTAAAAAGTAAGCTGTTCAATCATGTTTCTCCTTTTTATCTAAAATAACAACCTTTCCGTCTTTTCCGTCAAAGAAAACTTTTACGGATTCGTCACGGGAGGTCGGAACGTTTTTTCCAACATAATCGGGACGTATCGGAAGCTCTCTGTGACCTCTGTCAATGAGGACAGCAAGCTGTATCGACTGAGGACGTCCACGCTTTATGAGTGCGTCAATTGCGGCTCTTGCGCTTCGACCTGTAAAGATAACATCGTCAACAAGAATTATTTTTTGCCCCGTAACATCGAAATCAATGACCGTCTTGTCGCAGTCGGGAGCATGGCGTTCATCGTCACGGCAGGAGGTTATATCCAACGCACCGACTTTCACCGTTGTTCCTTCAAGTTCGTTTATCTTAGCAGCAATTTTTGATGCTATGTTCAATCCGCCTGACATGATAGCAATGATGCAGATATTTTCCGAGCCCTTGTTGCGCTCTAATATTTCATAAGAAATTCGTGAAATAGCACGATTGATTGAAGAACCATCAAGAATGACCGCTTTTTCCTGTCTTTCCTGTTCCATATTCTTATTCTGCACCTCTTTTCAATCATATAAAAAAATACCTGTCTGAAAAATCAGGCAGGTAGGGATAAACTCTATTTACACGAAAAAAGCTTGCAGTTATAGCTGTGTCAGATTATAAGTTTGGCTCATTTCGTAGGTTTTAAGTTTATGACCGGCTTGCCTTGTCAATCTCTCCGGATTGCCCTTAAAGGTTAACGGTTTAACTAATAAAATTATATCACGGAACAGCACAAAAGTCAACAGTCAATTCGGGGTTTTACATTTTGTTTATATTTTACTGTAAAAGGCAAAATAAAATGGTGAAAACGACAATTATTCGTAAAGCTTGAACTCAACTGTCGATAGAATATATTCAATTTCATCTGCATGATCGTCATACCATTCTGAGGCATTGTTTAAAACAGCGCAGCCCCAATAATCATCATTCAAAAAGATGAAGTCCCAATTATCCGAATCGCCGTATGTTCCCTTAACTGCCGAATAGCCGTTAAAAACAATGTTTTCTTCGTTCAGATTTGTTCCACATACGCCGATTCCGCCGCGAGAATATTCAATGGTGATAAAGCCATTTGATTCTGTGTTGGGTTTCAAATAAACTGAAATGCAGCTTGTTGCTACATCATCTGTCTGTACGGATTCATAGCTCCAGTCATCGGGCAGGTCAAAAGAAAAGCCAACGGACGGTGCGCATTGCGGTTCTATCTCTATATGTTCCCAGAGAGTTGGATCGTCCAAATTTTCTGATACGGTAGTTTCACTTACCTCAGTAATGATTACACTATTAGCTTCCGATGTGGTCGTAGTTTCGCTGTGAGCACCGACCTCTGCAATGTCAATATCGGTCAATTTTTCGGTTTTTTCACTTACTTTGACTGTTGTTTCGCTGCTTGGAATAATTTCGGCAGATGTAATATTACCTAAATCGGAAGTGCTGATTTCAGCCTTGTCAAGTCCACTTGTATCGGACACCTTTTCGCAGGCTGTAAGAAAGGATACAACTGCAAATAAAGCTATAACACCTTTGATTTTCATACATTTTTCCTCCTTAAATTGTGTTATTCTATTATAAATACAATTCAAAGCGGAAAATTTTTTCATTATTGAATGATTTTGGTGATCTTTATAAATCGGCAAGTCGATTTTTGTGCAAAAAGCACCTTATAAACTTGATTTCAAGTTTATAAGGTGCGAAAATTTATAATGCGCCGAGAATTTCCTTAGCTTCCTTTAATTCATCGGAAGTTGGTGTAGGAACTCCTTCAAGTCCGTATTTGAGTCCGAGTGTTTCCCACTTGAAAACGCCGAGAGTATGATAGGGGAGAACTTCAACACGGTCAACGGTTTTGAGCGTGTCAATGAAAGCTCTTGTCTTTTCAAGGTCATCACGGGAATCTGTTACAGTCGGAACTAAAACATAGCGTATCCACATGTGTTTTCCCTCATCGGAGAGAAATTTCGCAAAGTCAAGAATGCTTTCGTTAGAGCAGCCGGTCAGTTCCTTGTGCTTTTCGTTGTCGATCTCCTTTATGTCAAGCAGGAAAAGGTCGGTGTACTTGATAAGCTCCTTGAACTTCGAAAACTGCGGTTCGGTGCGTGAAAACGGCTGACCCGAAGTATCGATGCAGGTGTTTACGCCATGCTCTTTGCAGATCTTGAACAGTTCGGTTACAAAGTCTATCTGAAGAAGAGCTTCGCCGCCGCTGACAGTAATTCCGCCGCCGTTTTTCCAGTAAGGCTTGTAGCGTGCAGCTTTTTCGTAAGCTTCCTGAGGAGTAAGCTCGTCAGCAATAACATTTGAACCCCATGTATCGGGATTGTGACAGTATTTGCAGCGCATTGGACATCCCTTTAAGAAGAATATATATCTTACACCGGGGCCGTCAGCCGAACCAAAACTTTCAATTGAATGAATTTTACCTTTTATATTATCCATATAAATAACCATTTCCCCGAAGGGAAAATACACTCCTTTCCGATGTTTTGTGGTTTGCGAAGCAAATTACTTGCGACAGCGAGGAAAACAAAACTCGGGTTAGAAAATTTATTTTCAAACTTCTCACTTTCTTAGAAAAATGGCAGGCAAAATATTTCGCCTGCCATTTAATATTATGTCTTAATTTTCACGTTCGATTATCTGGAAGCGTGGAATGTTCTGGAGATAACGTCATCCTGCTGTTCAGGTGTGAGGTCTACAAAACGTACAGCGTA